>JAPOVS010000011.1 GCA_026708055.1 bacterium
CCCCGCGGCGGCGGCGCACGAAGATCGGCTCGACGAACCGGCCGGGCCGCCCGCGCGCCCGGACGTAGGGCATCGGCAACCCGTGCGGGGCGATGAAGGAGGACAGGCCGCGCTGCATGGACGTGAACTGCTCGCGGTCGCGCAGGATCTCCGGCAGCGCCATGGCGTAGCGCAGGTCGATCTCGCCCGCAGCGACGCCGAAGGCGATGGCCGAGTAGGCGCGGTACGTGTAGACGGTCCCCGCACGGTGGCCCACCCACCAGTAGTCCAGGGCCCGCCCGATTGCGGCGGTGATGACCGGATCGGGGATGCTGCGCAGCGCCATCATCAGCCTGTAGCTGGACGCCACCGTGTAGACGTCCTCGATCTGCGGCACGAGGTCGAGGCGGATGTACGGCGGGTCGCCGGGGCGCTCCAGCGTGGGGTCGATCTGGCTGAGGCAGTAGAGGAACTGACCGTCACCGCGCTGGATGCCCCGGTCGAGTCCCCAGCGCATCGCGGCCAGGCCGGCCTCGGCGCCGCGGCGGGCGTCCGGGTCGCCGGTCCGCTCGGCGTACATGGCCAGGAAGGCGGTGGCGCCGGAGTGGGTGTTCAGCACGCAGCGCTCGTCGGTGTAGCCGAACTCGTTGATGTAGCCGCCCCAGCGGTACCACCAGGCCCCGTCGGCGACCTCGGTGTGGCCGTTGGCCGGCGGCGGGTTCGACACCCAGAAGTGCACCGCCCGCTCGGCCGCCTGCAGGAAACCGTCGTAGCCGGTGGCGTCGTAGGCGTCGAGCAGGAACATGCCCGAGATGTAGGTGTCGTACATGTGGTGGTGCTCCGGCGGGAGGTTCATGAATTCGACCCCCTCGTACCAGCCGCCGTGGCGGTTCTGCGTGTCGATCAGGGCGAACGCCTTCTTGATTCCCGAGTCGCGGTAGTGCTCCTTGCCGGTGAGGTGCCAGAGCGAGAAGTCCTCGTTGCTCCAAGTGAAGCGGCGGCGAGCCAGCACGTTCAGCCCGAGCGGCCTGGTGATGAGTTGGTCGTAGGGGCGATGCAGCGCCCCCTCGGTGATGGGCGGCCCCAGCCAGCGGTCCTCGGTCTCCCAGACCCGCTGCTCGGCGAACTCGCCCTCGGGGATGTAGCGGACCTCGTCGCGGTGGTCGTAGCGCACCTCGTGACGCAACGCGGTACGGAACTCCTCGCTGTCGACGGGCCCCCGCCGCAGGAAGACGGCAGCCTCGAGGGTCTGGCCTGGCGCCATCTCGACGGGGAACGCCGAGACGACGGCAAGGGCGCCACTGTCGGCGTCGGCGGTGAGCACGCTGTCGGCGAGTGTGCGGTGACCGTGAGCACCGACATCGTTCCACGAAGCCAGCCAGGGGTACTTCTTCACAGCAACGCCGACAGCGGCCGAGGACCCCAGCAACACGCCCGAGGCATCGGCCCGGTCGACCGCGGCGGCCGCCGCGTCGTCCAGCGCCACACGGGGCAGCTCCACACGCTCCACAACGAGCGCGCTCTCGGCACGGACGCTCGCGTAGAGATGCAGGTTCCCGGTGGTGTGCGCATCCCAGCAGAGGCGCGCCGTCACCCCGTCCCCACCGAGGTGCTGGACGATGCGACCCATCAGCGAACTCTGGATCGGCGTCTCGGTGCGCACGTGGCGCAGCCGAGACCCGTTCACGGACACCCCGACGTCCAGCGCGCCGAGGTCTTCCACCTCCACGCTTCCCGTGTCCGGGTCGAAGGTGAGTCGACCGAAGCCGGACGTCACCCCGATCATCGTTGTGGGTCGATCATTCGACACGAGTGCCCCTCCCTGCTCAGAGCCCGCTGGCCACGGCCAGGGACTCGCCGGTGATGCTCGCCGCCGCATCGCTGCTCAGGAACAGCACGGCCTCGGCAACCTCCCCGGCGGTCACGCCCCGCTTGATGGGCTGGGCGGCAACGGACTCGGCGTACAGCGTCTCGACGTCGGTACCGTCCTCGAGCGACGTGCCAGCGATGCACGTCTCCCAGATGTCGGTGAGAACGTTGCCGGGGCAGACCGCATTGACCGTGATCCCGCTGCCGGCGAACTCCAGTGCAGCTCCCTGCGTCAACGCAACCAGCGCGGCCTTGGTCGCCGAGTAGGCCACGAAACCGGGCCGCGGTGAGCGCGCCACCCACGAGGCGATGTTGACGATGCGCCCGCCGCCCGCCGCCGCCATGTGCGGCGCCACGGCCTGCATCGCCACCAGCGGCGCCCGCACGTTGACGGTGAACATGGTGTCCACCTCGTTCGCAAAGACCTCGCGGATGTAGCCGGCACGGTTGATACCGGCGTTGTTCACCAACACGTCGATGCGACCGAGCCGCTCGGCCGCCTCGTCAACGAACCGGCGCAGCCCAAGGGTGTCGGTCACGTCGAGTCGCCAGGACTCCGCAACCGCTCCGGCCCGGCGCAACTCGGCGGCCGCTGCGTCGATCTCCCCGGTGCGGGCGCAGATACCTACCGCGTACCCGTCCCGGGCCAGTGCCTCGGCGATCGCCCGGCCGATGCCCCTGCTCGCCCCGGTCACCAGCGCGACCCGGCGGTCGCTCACGATCCGGCTCGCATCTCCGCCCGGAGTGCCGCGGTCGCCGCCTCGTCCACCGTCCCGTCGTCGGCGCAGGCCACGCCGTACTCCTCGGCCGCCATGGCCGGGCTGATGAACCCCTGGCGAACGTCTTCGGCCACGCGGTCCGTGTCCCGATCCAGCGGGTCTCCGTAGCCGCCGCCACCGGAGGTCACGGTGCGGATCCGGTCACCCGCCCCCAGGCGCACGTCGGAGAACTTGCCGTTGCAGGCCACGCCGAACGCCTCGGTGAACGTGGTCCAGTCCTCGTCGGTGCTGCGCTGCACCAACATGGCGGCGGTCTTGCCGGGCTCGCCGTCGAAGAGGCCCCAGGGACGGGTCTTCTCCTTCTCGATGAAGCACGAGACGCGGAGGTAGTCGCCGAGCACGCGGAACTGGCGGTAGTAGCCGAATCCGCCGCGGTTGCGGCCGGCGCCCGCCGAGCCCTCGTTGATGGCGAGCGCCTCGTGCAGGATCGGATAGCGGGTCTCCAGGATCTCCACGGGCTGCAGGGCGCAGTTCCCGTTGGGGATGCAACAGGCATTGTTGCCGTCCTTGGTGGCGCGGCCGCCCCAGCCGCAGCCCTCGTTGGTGAGGTTGGCGAAGATCTCGCCCGTGTCCGGGTGGTGGCCGCCGATGCCGACCAGTGCCGAGGTGCCGCCGTCGTGCGCCGAGACCCGCTCGGGCAGGGCGTCGGCCAGCGCCCCGTAGATGGCCATCACCAGGTGCGGGTGGATCTCGGAGTTGCCGCCCACGCTGGCGCCCGGATACGCAACGTTCACGATCGTCCCGTACGGGGCGATGATGCGGACCGGCCGGAAGCACCCGTGGTTCGACGGGATCGAGTGGTCGGTGAGGTGCAGCAGGGCGTTGTAGGTGGCCGACGCCGTGACGCCGTAGGTGCAGTTCACCGGCCCCAGCCGCTGCTCGCCGCTGCCGGTGTAGTCCACGGTCATGCTGTCGCCGTCGATGGTGACCCGTACCTGCAGCAGCGAGGACTCCTCGGTCACGCCGTCGTTGTCGATGACGATGTCGGAGAAGTCGTAGACGCCGTCGGGCATCTCGGAGATCTCGGCGCGCATGCGGCGCTCGGAGTAGTCCTTGATGGCCCTGCCGAGGACCCCGAATCGCTCCGTACCGTGCTTGTCGACGAGTTCCAGCACGCGCCGCTCCCCCACGTACAGCGACCCGATCATCGACTTCAGGTCGCCGTAGGACATCCGCGGCGTGCGGACGTTGGCCATGATGATGTTCCAGACGGCCTCCACGTCCTCGCCCCGATCCACGATCTTCAGCGGCGGGATGCGCAGTCCCTCCTGGAACACCTCGGTGGCATCGCCGGCGAAACCGCCGGGCACCTTGCCACCCACCTCGGTCATGTGCCCGATGCAGGACACGAAGGCGACCAGTTCATCGTCGTAGAAGACCGGCTTGATGACGCAATACTCGGGCAGGTGGCAGCCGCCCCGGAACGGGTCGTTGTGGAAGACCACGTCCTCGGGGTTGAAATTCTCGGTGCCGACCTCGTTGATCGTCCACTCGACGACGAAGAGGATGGCGCCGAGCTGCGCGGGGCAGAACTCGGCCTGCGCGATCATCTCGCCGCCGGCGTCGAAGATGGCGCAGGAGAAGTCCAGACCCTCGTTGAACAGCGGCGAGTAGGCCGTGTTGCGCATGGCGATGCCCATCTCGCGGGCGGTCGTGACGAGGAAGTTGTTGGCCACCTGCAGGGTGATCTGGTCGACCTGGTCGCTTGCGGGCGCAGCCGCCTCGGCGGCGGTCGTGTCGGGAGCGGGAAGCGTCTGTGTCATCGTGCGGGCTCCTTGATCGTCTCGTTCGTTGCGGTGTTGCGGGAGCGTGGTGATCGAGACCGGCCGATACTGCCGACCGGAGTCCACCAAGCATGGATTCCGGCTTTCGCCGGAATGACATCGGGAAAGGTGGTTAGCAGCATCCTTCAGCGGTTTCGTCGGGCTCTTCAGGTTCGTCGATATCGAGGGCCGGGGGCTCAGGTGGGCGCCACGTGGATCAGCAGGTTGCCGTAGTCGTCGACGTCCACCCGCTCGCCGGGATGCACGAGCGTGGTGGACATGGCCTCCTCGATGACGGCGGGCCCGACCAACTCGGTGCCCGGCGGCAACTGCTCGCGGCGGTAGATCCTCGTCGGCACCCAGCCTGCTTCGCTGACGTAGACCGGCCGCTCGTCGATCGGTGCGGCCGACCCGCCGGGCGGCAGCGGGGCCAAGCCGGGGTTCTCGTTCACCCCGACCGCGGTCATGGTGAACAGCACCAACTCCACGATCTCGCCGGGGATGTCGTAGCCGTACAGCCGGCGATGCTCGGACTCGAAGCGGTCGATGGTCTCGGCGAGGTCCTCCGGGCCGAACGCCCAGTCGCTGAGCGACAGCACCACCGAGGTGCCGTAGTTCTGGCCGCTGTAGCGCATCTCCACCGTCGGCTCCAGGACCGGCGTGCCGGTGTAGCCCTCGGTGGCGATCCGGTGCAGCGCCGTGTCCCGGAGCCGCCGCACCAACTCGGTGGCGCGGTCGAAGTCCACCAGATCCGAGCGGAAGCTGGTGGTCACCGACTCGTCCACCCGCATGTCGGCGGTCATCAGACCGAAGGCCGAGAACACGCCCTGGTAGACGGGCACCAGCACGTCGCGCGCCCCGATGATCCGGGCCAGGGCGTTGGCGTGCAGCGAGCAGGCACCCCCGAAGGAGACCAGGGTGAAGTCCCGCGGGTCCAGGCCCCGGTCGATGGACACCAGCCGGATGGCGTTGACCATGTTGAAGTCCACGAGATCCACGACAGCCGTGGCCACGTCCTCGGGCGTCATGTCCAGTTCGTCACCCAGCCGTCCGAGGGCAGCGCGCGCCGCCGCGGCGTCCAACTGCATCTCGCCGCCGAAGAAGCTGTCGGGGTTGATGCGTCCCAGAGCCACGTTGGCGTCGGTGACGGTGGCCTCGGTGCCGCCGCGCCGGTAGCAGGCCGGTCCGGGATCAGCGCCCGCCGAGCGCGGCCCCACCCGCAGCAGGCCGCCCTTGTCGATCCAGGCCACCGAGCCGCCGCCCGCCCCGATGGTGCGTACGTCCACCATCGGCGCGTACACCGGCAGCCCCCATTCGATCTCGAACTCGGCGGTGCGGTTGGCCTGGCCTCCCTCGATGAGGCTCACGTCGAAGCTGGTGCCCCCCATGTCCATCGAAATCAGGTTCTGCCGCCCCACGAGGCTCCCGAAGTACAGGGCGCTCAGCACACCGCCGACCGGTCCCGACACCAGCAGGTCCACCGGCTTGGCCGACGCCGCCCTGTGATCCACGAGACCGCCGTTGGACTTCATCATCAGGAAGTTGGCGTCCACGCCGATGGGCGCCAGGCCGGAGGCCACGTCCTCGATGTACTCGCCGACGAGCGTCTTCAGGAAAGCGTCGGCGAGCGTCGTGCTCATCCGGTCGTACTCCCGCCAGCGGGGATACACCTCGTGACTCAGTGAGACCCGCGCACCCGGGCACTCCTCGGCGATGATCTCCCGCATCCGCAACTCGTTGGCGGGGTTCACGTAGGAGAACAGGAAGCACACGGCGATGTCCGAGAGCCCCTCGTCGCGCAACCGGCGAGCCGCCTCCCGCGCGCCCTCCTCGTCGAGGGGCTCGATGATCTCCCCCTTGTAGTTGCAGCGCTCGTCCACCTCGAGGCAGTGCCGCCGCTCCGCGAACGGGATGGGTTTGTCCCACTGCAGGTCGTAGTGGTGCTTGCGGTTCATGCGCTGGATGAACACCATGTCGCTGAAACCCCGCGTGGTGATCAAACCCGGCAGTTGGTGCTTGCGCTCCAGCAGCGCGTTGGTCGCCACGGTGGTGCCGTGCACCAGGTCGCGGATCGTGCTGTTGTCGATCCCGGCTCTGCCGATGACGTCGTTGACGGCCCGGTGGGGCTCCCCCGGCGTGCTGGCCGCCTTGGTGACCCGTACCTGACCGGACTCCTCGTCGAACAGCGCCAGGTCGGTGAACGTCCCGCCGATGTCGATTCCCATGCGAACAGCCACCGCTGCGTCACCTCCTCCGGCCGATGCCGGCGCCGGCGCCGGTGACCCAGCGGCCCCGGTCGGCCAGGCCGTGCATCTCGACGTATTCGTCACGGCAGATCTCCGAGCAGAAGACCAACGGTTCGCGCCCGCCGCCATCGGCCTCGATGCGCCGCTGACGGTCGTGGATCATGATCCCGCACCGCTCGCAGTGGGGGAACTCCTGCTTCACCTGGATCGCCATCGGCGCCGCCTCCCGTCTTCGGTGCTCTCCGGTCGCTGCCGGCCCCGGTCAGCCCTTCACCGCGCCGAAGGTCATACCACGGATCAGGTATTTCTGGATCACCAGCGCCAGCAGCACCACCGGCAGTATCCCCACGACGCTCAGGGCGGCCTGCGGTCCCCACTCCAGGCCCACGGCCTCGCTGAAGTAGGCCGAGAGCTGCACCGGCACCGTGAAGTGCTCGTGGCTGGCGAACACCAGCGGGATGAAGTACTCGCTCCAGCCGAAGATGAACGTCAACAGCGTGGTTGCGGCCAGCCCGGGCGCGCTGAGCGGCAGCGCGAAGCGCGTGAAGATCGAGAACCACGAGCAGCCGTCGACGCGCGCCGACTCCTCGATCTCGAGGGGGATCTCGTCGAAGAACCCCTTCATCAACCACACCACGAACGGCAGTTGGAAGGCCGTGTACAGCAGGATCAGGCCCCGGTACGAGTCGTACAGCCCGACGTCGGTGAACATGATCAGCAGCGGCACGGCGAACACCACCGGCGGCAGGAACTTGATCGACAGGATCCAGGTCACGATGTGGCGCCCACCCGTGCGGAACCGCGAGAAGCTGTAGGCGGCCAGCGAGCCGATCGTCATGGCCGCCACCGTGGCGATGCCCACGATGATGAGGCTGTTCCACAATGCGCCGGCGCCGTCGTCGTCGGTCCACATCTGGGTATAGCTCTCCGCGGTCCAGTCGCCGGGAATCCAGACCGGCGGGTCGGAGACCCACTGCGCCTCCGGCTTGAACGACGTGAGCACCACCCACACGACCGGCAGCAGCGCCACCAGCAGCGCCACCAGCAGCGCGGCGGTGAGCCCGGCGTTGGTGCCGGCGCGGCGCAGCGGCGAGCGGCGGGAGCGGACCCGGCTCACCGGGCGGCCCTCACGACCGAGCGCACGGCGAAGAACACCACGATGCTGAGCCCGCCGAGCATCAGCAGAGCGGCCGCCGCGCCCATACCCAGGTCGAAGAACTTGAAGGAGAGGTTGTAGATGTAATACGTGATCGTCTCGGAGCTGATGCCCGGTCCGCCACGCGTCGCCAGCGCCACCAGGTCGAAGGTCCGCAGCAGGTCCAGACCGCGCAACACCAGGGCGATCAGGAGGATCGGCTTGATCGACGGCAGCACCACGTGCCAGAAGAGCCGGAAACCCTTGGCGCCGTCCACCACCGCCGCCTCGAGCTGGTCGCCCTCGGTGGCCAGCAGCCCGGCCAGCAGGATCAGGAACATGAACGGGCCCCACTGCCAGGTGTCGGCGAGGATGATCACGACGGGCGCCAGCGTCGGATCGCTCAGCCACTGGATGTTGACGTCGCCGGGCCACAGGAGGCTGAGGATCTGGTTCAGGAACCCGAAGCTGTTGTTGAACGCCATGCGGGCGGTGAAGCCCACCACCACCGGGGCGATCATCATGGGGACCAGGATCCCGGTGGCCACCCAGCGGACCCGCTGGTAGGCGGTCCAGAACAGCAGCGCCATGCCCAGGCCGAACAGGAACTCCAGCGCCAGCGCCGAGGAGGCGATGATCAGCGTCTGCTCGATGGAGTTGATGAACCGCTCGTCGTCGAAGAGCAACTCCCGGAAGTTGTCGAAGCCGACGAAGGGTCGCGCCGGGCGTGTGACCTTCCAGGTGTGGAGGCTGATGTAGATGGCGTACCCGAACGGGTAGGCGGTGAGCCCCAGCAGGAGCAGCACCGCCGGCGCCACGAAGAGCCAGCGGCTGCGCGGCCGCCGCAGGGCCCGGCTGCGGCGCCGGGCGCGCCGACCCCCGAGCCCCGCAGGGCCCGGGGGTGCGGCCCCCGAGAGGCCCGGGGAGGCGGCTACCTCAGCCGGCGCCGCTGGAGCAGCGGGTCCCGGTTCGATGGCCTAGCCGGCGATCGAAGCCAGGAAGTTCTGCCAGACCTGCAGTTGCTCCTCACGCCCGTAGCTGTCGGTGATCTCGTCCCACGCCTCGGCGGCGTCGTCGAGGGCCTCCTGGGGCGACTTCTGGCCGGTGAGGGCGTTGCCGAGCTCGATCTCGAGCGCCTGGGCGTACTCGCCGTAGCCGGGCAGCACCGGGTCGGGAACGGCCTGGGCCAGGTTCGCCTTCTGGGCGTCCAGGTACTCATCGGCGCCCGGGAAGATCTCCGCCATCGACGGGTCGGCGAAGATGGAGGCGCGCACCACGTCGGTGTTGCCACCCAGGTTCTGGTTGGCCTTGATCAGGTTCTCCGGGCTGGTGAACCACTGCGTGTAGAGGTAGGCGGCCTCCTTGTTCACGTCGGCGTAGTTCGACACGAGGATCGTGTAGCCGGGCGCCGACATGGAGCGCTGGTTGACCTGCCCGTCCACGACGTAACCGGGCACGGTGGCGTAGCCCCACTTCCCGACGGTGGAGGACGTCTCCGGGTCGTTGGCGTTCTTGCCCGCCGCAGGCCAGGTGATGTTGGAGAAGGCGGTGCCGCTGGTCATGGCCTCCACCGATTCCACGTAGCCGTAGCTGAGAGCGTCGGGGGACATGACGGCTTCCATGGCGATCATGTCCTCGAGCGCCTGCACGCCTGCCGGGCTGTTGACGGCGGCCGACATGTCGTCGTGGAAGTAGGTGCCCCCGCCCGACCAGAGTCGCTGCCAGAACCACCAGTAGTTGAGGAGGGTGATGCGCCACTCGGTGGCGCCGTACAGGTTCTCCTCGGGACGGGTGAAGAACTCCAGCACCTCCATGTACTCGTCGTAGGTCACCGGCACGGTCAGCTCACGGCCGTACTGCTCGGCGAAGGCCGCCTGCTCGGCGGGATCCTCCAGCAGATCCTTGCGGTAGTAGAAGATGAACACGTCGCCGTCGGTGGGCAGACCCACGTAGCGCCCGTTGTACTGCGAGGCGGTGTGGCTGATCGGGAAGATGAAGTCCTCGATGTCCGGGTCGTAGCGCTCCACCCATTCGGTCACGTCGACGAGGTAGCCGGCGTTGTCGAGGTCGCCGAGGCGGTTGGTCTCGACGAGGACCACGTCGAAGGTGCCGGCCTGGGTGGCGGCGTCGGCGAGGATCTTGGAGGCGTACTCCCCGAACGGCGACTTCTGGATGTCCAGCTTGATGCCGGATTGGGCCTCGAAGTCGTCCTTGGTGACCTCCGGTCCCAGGATCGACAGGTCCTCGGTGAACACCGTGATCGTGGTGTCCGGCGGCAGGTTCAGCGCCTTGATGCCGGCAATGGCCCGCTCGGCAGGCGTGTCGCCGGTGATCTCGGCGGCCGCCGGCGGCGGAGGCGGCTCGTCGGCAGGAGGCGGTGGAGGCGGCTCATCCGCCGGAGGTGGAGGCGGCGGCTCCGGTTCTGCCGCCGGCGGTGGCGGAGGTGGCGCCGTCGTGGAGTCGTCGTCATCGCCTCCACAGGCGGCCGCAATCAGACTGAACGCTGCGAGCAGCGCCAGAAGCACGGACAGGTGTCGTCTCATTGTTCTTCCCCCAATGCGTGTTCACGACGGAAGGCCGGGGCCAGGCGCCCGACCTGGATCAGACGCCACACTGTAGCCGCCCCGCGACGCCGGGTTTCCGACGTCCCCACGGGACGGCCCGGCGGCGCCGCGGTCCAGGGACAACCTTCGCGGTTCTGATGCACCGATCGCTCGGGGCCTGGTCCTGGTCGCCCTCGACGCCGGCAGATGCCCGCCGCGCCCGCGGCGCGGCGACGACCGTGCTGCGAGAGTGAGGCCGGGAGGCTGGTGGGCGCGTGGCCGATCTCGCCTCGCGCGGCTCAGCGGACAGCGTCGAGGCGCTGCAACGGGCCCGGCCAGTCGAGGAGATGCCGATCCGCCGTCACCAACCGATGGCCTTCGAGCGCCGTGGCAACGATCAGCCTGTCGGCAGGGTCGGCAACGAAGTCCGGCAGGTTCGCGGCGCGGATCCCGATCTCCCCGTCCACGGCCACTTCGACAAGGCCCTGTTCGATCTGCTCGCGTCGCCACCGTTCGATCTCCTCGGGAGCGCGGATGCGCCCCTTCGCCCGCAGCATCGACACCTCCCAGAACGAGAATGCCGAGACGCACACCTCCCCGTCCCGCCAAGCTCGGTCGATCTCCAGTCGGGCGCCGGCACCCAAGCGCCGACTTCCCTCCCAGAGCCAGAGCAGGACGTGGGTGTCGAGCAGGATCACGGATTGAGCACCCGGTCCGGGTTGCTCTCGGCCTCCCACGGAACATCGATCGGCGCGATGATGTCGCCGAGGATCTCTATCCGACCTCGGTAGGTCCCGAAGAGGCTCTTCGGCCGCTCCCGGTACGGCAACAACCGCGAGACCGGCCGGCCGTTCTTGGTAATGACGATCTCGCCGCCGTTGTCAGCCAGATCGTCCATGAGCTTCAGGCACTTGGCCTTGAACTCCGAGGCCTTGATGGTCCGGACACCGGTCGGCTCCGGATTCGCCGTTGACATGATTCGCCTCTCCACTCGCATCCCAGGTGACCACATCATAGTCACCTACAGCGCAGGCGCGAACGTTGCGGGGATGTGGGCTCGGCCGTAGAGGATGCCGACGCTGCGGGGCCAGCGGACCTCGGCGTGCAGCACGGTGTAGTCGCCGAGGCGCCGGAGGGTCTCACCGAGGACGACCTGCATCTCCACGCGGGCCAGGTGCGAGCCGAGGCAGCGGTGGCCGCCGACGCCGAAGGTGAGGTGGCGGTTGGGCCGGCGGTCCAGAACCACGTCGGCGGGGCTTTCGAACGCCTCCGGGTCGCGGTTGGCCGAACCCCAGAGCAGGAACACGGTCTCGCCGGCGGGGATCGGGCACCCACCGATCTGGATGTCACGGGTAACCGTCCGTGCGAATCCCTGCACCGGGGCCTCGAAGCGCAGGAACTCGTCCACGGCCGCGGGCAGCAGGCTCGCATCGGCAGCCAGGCGGCGGCGCTCGTCGGGGTGCCGCTCCAGATACAGCAGGGCACTGCCGATCGCCGCCATGGTGGTGTCGAAGCCGCCGATGGTGACCATCATCAGCAGGTCCACGACCTCGTCGCGGCTGAGCGTCCCCTCGCCCTCGAGACCGAGCAGGTGCGTGATCATGTCGTCGCGGGGCTCGGCGGCGCGCCCCGCCACCTCGGCGGCGAAGCGCTCGCGGATGGCCCAGGTGCCGGCGCGGGCTGCTTCGTGACTCGGGTCGTCGGTGGGATAGGCGATCAGGTCGTGCAGCGGCTCGGCCAGGATCGCCCAGTCCTCCGGCGGCAGACCCATGAGTTCCAGCGTGGTCATGGCCGGCACCGGGGCGGCCAGGTCGGTGATCAGATCGCAGCGCCCCGCCTCGATGAACGCATCGATGGTCGTCGTGGTGAAACGCCGGATCTCCGGCGCCATGGCCTCGGCGGCGCGCTGCGTGAAGTACGGGAACAGCGCCGACCGGTAACGCTGCAGGTCCGGCGGGTCGGCGTTGAGCGGGATCAGGCGCCCCACGCCCGTGGCGGGCAGAACAACCTCGCGGTCCGAGGAGAACGTCTCGTCGTCGCGGGCCGCGGCGTACACGTCCTCGTACCGGGACAGCACGTAGAACCCGCCGTAGGTCTCCGAGTAGGCCACCCGCGCCGCGCGCAGGCCCTCGTAGATCCCCCAAAGGTCGGTGGCGAAGTCCGCAGAATGGTGATCGAAGCGGACGACCGGGCAGCCCGACGACGCGCTCACCGGACCGACGGTAGCGGCTCGTGGACCGATCAGCCGGGAGAGGGATCGGGCCAGGAGGCGACGAGAGGGTGATCCTCCTCGCGGGGCTCCAGTCCTTTGGCGCCGCCCGGGGCGCCCAGGCCGGTCAGCTCGAAGAAGCCGGCGTTCGCCTCGGTGAACGGCTCGAAGTCGGCGGGCAGGAACGCCTCGGGGTAGATGGCCTCGACGGGGCAGGCCGGCTCGCAGGCGCCGCAGTCGATGCACTCGTCGGGCTGGATGTACAGCATCCGCCCGCCGACGTAGATGCAGTCCACGGGACACTCGGCCACACAGGATGCGTCCTTGACGTCGATGCAGGGCGGTCCGATGACGTAGGTCACGGGGCCTCCCGGTAGCCGGGGTGGCGCTCGTAGACCCGCTCCAGCATGTCCAGGTAGTCGGGTTCGCCGGCCACCGAGAGCGGGTTGGGCTGCTGACCGGGGTAGCCGATGAGCTCGCGCACCTCGGGACTGAGGTAGTAGGCGCCCACCACCGCCGTCGACAGCGCGGCGAAGTCGTCGGGCCGGTGGGCGGCGAGTTGCCGGATGAACGCGTCGAGACCGTCGAGAGGCGCCTCGTCGAGCAGCGCCAGCAGCGGCTCGGCCAGGACGGGGGCGGCGGCGAGGGCCCGATCCAGCAGGTCGCCGGCCACGCCCACCGTCGAAGCGGCCGGCATACCGAGTCCGTCTCGGACGAGCACGTCGGCGATCTCGGCGAGCATCGCCCGCTGCGGCGCCGTTGGACGCGAGTCGCTCATCGGCCCGCAACGCCGAGCGCGGCATCGTGGCGCCGGGCGCCGTCCGGCGCCGCCGGAGCCATCGCCGCGGACGGCTTCGGGCTCACAATGGCACCGCTTGGGCGGCGCGTTTCTCGATCATGCGGTCGGCGACGCGGAGGGCGTTCGCCATGATCGTGGCCGTGGGGTTGGCCGAGCCGCCGGTCACGAAGACACCGCCGTCGATCACGTAGAGGTTGGGAACATCGTGCGTGCGGCACCAGCGGTCCACCACCGAGTTGGCGGGGTCGTCGCCCATCCGCGTGGTGCCCAGTACGTGGCCGACACCGGTGGGCCAGAGATCTCGCACCATGGTCGAGGTGGCGCCGGCCGCCTCGGCGGCATCGACGGCCCGTGCCTCGTTGAAGTCCAGCATGCGCCGCGAGTTCTCCGACAGCCGGTACTCGATGCGGGCGGCGGGCAGTCCCGAGGAGTCGCATGCCTCGGGGTCCAGCACGATGCGGTTGTGCTCCTCCGGCAGGTCCTCCGCCTGGATGCCCCAGGTGAAGGCGTGCCCGAACACCTCCGCTGCCGCTCGATGGAAGTTCTCTCCCCAGATCGCCTCGAACCCCTCGTGCCGGCGAGCATCCTGAAACTCCGCGACGGCGAACATCGGCCCGCCGTGGGGCATGACCATCCACTTGGCGCCGCGCACGAAGTCCCTGCCGGGACGGGTCTCGGCGAACTCCAGGGAATAGATGTTCTGCCCCCAGGGGCCCTCCCAGCTGTCAAGGCGCTCCTCGCACACCGCAGTCACGGTGCGGTACGGGTGCTGCATGAGGCGCCGGCCGACCAGCCCGGAGGAGTTGGCCAGACCGTCGGGGAAACGCGCCGAGGTCGAGAGCAGCAGCAGGCGGGCGGTGCCGACGGCGTTGGCGGCCAAGAGCACCACTCGTGCCCGCTGCAGACGCTCGACCCCGTCTCTGTCGAGATACGCCGCACCGATCGCCCGTCCCCGGCTGTCGAGGGGGACCTCTGCCACTCGGGCGCCGGTTACGAGGCGGGCGCCCGAGGCGAGCGCGCCGGGCCAGTGAGTGAGCGACGGCGTCGCCTTGGCGTTCTCGGGGCAGCCCATCATGCAGGTGCCGCGGCGCTGGCACGCCTGCAGAGCGCCGTGGGGCCGGGAGGCGATGGCGTTGGCGCCGGGCCACCAGTGCCAACCGAGGCGGTCCATGCCTCGCGCCGCCGCCATGCCGACCTTGCCGATGGGCACCGGCGGATTGGGGTAGGCGGCCGTCTCCGGCAGCGCGGGATCGCCGGCCAGGCCCGACACCGACAGATCGTGGGCCACCCGGCTGTAGGGCTCGGCGAGATCCGGCCAGCCGATGGGCCAGTCGTCCGCTGCGCCGTCGAGCGAGCGCACCCGGAAGTCCGAAGCCAGCAGCGGCTGCCACATCGCCGCCCACTGCACCAGTCCCCCGCCGACGCCGTTGTACATCACGGGGCGGATGTCGGCGTCGCCGGTGAGCGGGTAGTCGGCCCGATTGCGGCGGGCGTTGGGGTCGGGGCTCCAGCGCTGCACCCAGGCCAGCTCGGCCTCCGGGGTGGCGCTCATGTAGTCCGCCGTGTGCGCCCAGTCGCCCTGCTCCAGGCACACCACCTCGAACCCTGCGCCGGCGAGGCGGGCGGCGGCCACCGACCCGGAGGCGCCGGAGCCGACGATCAGGACATCGGCGACGGAGTCCCCGCCGGAGTCAGCACCGGCCGGCTGCACGAGGTCCGCGCGAGTCGCCGCCACGGGCTCAGCCCCGCCTCCGCAATGTCAGCATATTGAAATACTATATTTTAGTGAAGGAGGCTGTGATGCACCCGCCCGCGCACGATAGTGACACCCTGCACTGGCACGCGTCGGGCGCCGTCGTCGCGGCGGCCACCTCGGACCGACCTCCGCTGACCGTGCAGGCCGTCGGCAGTGAGATCAAGCGCCTGCGGAAGCTGCGAGGCCGGACGCTCGAGCAACTCGCCTCCGGGGCGGGCGTGAGCGCCGGGCTGCTCTCGCAGGTGGAGCGCGGCCAGGGCAATCCCTCCTTCAACACCCTCGTGCAGGTGGCGCACGCGCTGGGCATCCCGGTGGCCCGGCTGATGGCCGGCGAGCAGATCTCGTCGCCGGTGGTGCGGCGCAGCGAGCGGCGACGCCTGAACCTGGGTTCCAACGACCATCTCGTCCTCATGGAGCTGCTCACGGCGCGCCTCGACAGCGCGTTGGAAGCCATCCACATCGTGGCCGAGCCGGGCTACACCACCGAGGACACACCGTTCGTGCACGACGGCGAGGAGTTCGGCATCGTGCTGGAGGGCACCCACGCCGTGAACGTGGGCGGGGCGCACTACGTGCTGCAGGCAGGCGACTCGATCTCCTACAGCTCGACGATCCCCCACTGGTACGAGAACCCGGGCGAGGTCACGTCGGTGTCACTCTGGGTCGTCACGCCGCCGAGCTTCTGAGAATGGGCGGCATCACGCGACCGGCAGCGGACGCCCCCGTGGTGGCGCGCAGCGACGTGGTGGTGGTGGGCGGCGGTCCGGCCGGTCTCGCGGCGGCGGTGGCGGCCGCCCGCAACGGGGCGAGCGTCACCCTGCTGGAGCGCTATGCGTACCTGGGCGGCCTGGCCGCAGGCGGCATGGTGCTGGTGCTGGACGACTTCGCCGACGGGGCCGACGAGATCACCGTGGCCGGCATCGCCCAGGAGATGGTGGAGCGCCTCGAGGCCCGCGGGCTGGCGGTGTACCCGCCCCCGGAGGACCGGGTCCTGAGCGACGAGATGTGGCGGCGCTGGTCGCGCTGGGGGCTGTTCGACCTGTACGCCAGGGGGCCCCGGAAGTCCATCGTCTACGCCGTGGCCTTCGATCCCGACGGCTGGAAGCGGGTCTCCAACGACCTGGCGGAGGAGGCGGGAATCAACGTGCGCCTCCACTCCTGGTACTCGGCGCCGATCATGGAGGGCGACACCATCAGGGGAGCGATCTGCGAGACCAAGGCCGGCCCGCAGGCCGTCCCGGGCGACGTGGTCATCGACGCGAGCGGCGACGGCGACGTGGCGGCGAGCGCCGGGGCCCCGTTCGTGGAGGGCTCCTACATGGTCACGACGGTGTTCCGCCTCGGCAACGTGGACACCGAGGCCGCCGAGCGCTTCGAGTTCGAGCAGCCCGCCGAGTGCCACGCCGTGAACCGGGCGACGCGGCGCATCCTCGGCGGCTCCTGGGCGCTGTGGTGGCTGAAGACGCCGCTGCCGGGCGTCGTGTGGTGCAACTGCCCGCACATGACCGGCTACAGCGGCCTGAGCGTCGAGGACCTCACCGAGGCCGACCGCGAGGGCCGCAAGAAGATCGCCGCCACGGTGGAGTACGTGCGCCAGCACTACCCCGGCTTCGAGAAGGCAGTGGTGCTGGACGTGGCACCGCAGATCGGCGTTCGCCAGTCCCGTCTCATCGAGGGCGAGTACGTGGTGACCAAGGACGACGTGGTCAACCGGGCGCACTTCGCCGACAGCGTGGCCCGGGGCCGCGGCTACTACACCCCCTACCGTGCCATGCTGCCCCGGGGCGTGGAGCAACTGCTGGTGGCCGGTCGCCACTACTCGGTCACCCCCGAGGCCCAGAAGCTCTCGAGAGAGATCCCGCCGTGCATGGCAATGGGCGAGGCTGCCGGCGTTGCCGCGGTCGAGGCCCTAGACAGCGGCGTGACCGTGCGCAAGGCCGACGTGGCCGCCATTCAGCGCAGGCTGCGCGCCCAGGGGGCCGACCCCGGCGACATCCCGTCCCCGCGAGCCCGCCTCGGAGGAAGCTGACGAGTGTCACACGTGTCCGATCGACCGCAAGCACGTGATTCCGGCGGCCCTGCTCGTCGATCCGGCGAAGGCCGGAATCCAGTGACCGACGAACCGTGCGAGCAGCCCCTGTCGGGGGTCAGGGTCCTGGACTTCTCCCAGATCATGATGGGACCGGTGGCGACGCAGTTGCTGGCCGACCACGGCGCCGACGTGCTGAAGGTCGAGCGGCCGGGCACGGGGGACATCTTCCGCCACGCCCTCGTGGACCCCGACGGCACCGAGCACCCCGCCTTCGGGGCCGTGAACCGCAACAAGCGCAGCCTGGTGATCGACGTGCGGGCACCCGAGGGCCTGGCGCTGATCGAGGACCTCGTGCGGGAGGCCGACGTGGTGGTCAACAACTACCGCCCGGGGGTCATGGAGCGCCTGGGGCTGGGCTACGAGCGGCTTGCGGGCCTGAACCCGCGCATCGTCTGGGCGCAGGGCACCGGGTTCGGCACCGAGGGCGCCTACGTGCGCAAGGGCGGCCAGGACATCCTGGCGCAGGCGCTGACCGGGGCGATGTCGCACAAGGCCGACGACGACCACCCCACCGCCATCTATCCCATCTCGCTGGCCGACTACACCGCCGGGATGAACATGGTGCAGGGCATCCTCATGGCCCTGCTGCAGCGGGAACGGACCGGCCGTGGCCAGCGGGTGGAGGTGTCGCTGTACGACTCTCTGCTGGCGATGCAGATCCTGGAGGCCACGATGGCGCTGATGGACCGCCCCACCCTGAACTGGGCGCGCATGCCGATGGTGGGCACCTTCGCCACCACTGACGGCGAGATCGTGCTGGTCGGCGCCTTCAAGCCCAACCCGCTGCGCGACATCTGCGCGGCTCTGGGTCTGGAGGACCTCTCGAAGCATCCCGACTTCGCCGGCATGGAGGCGCAGGCCGCCAACAAACCCCGCCTGCAGGCCCTGCTGGCCGACGCCATCGGGCGCTTCAGCACCGCCGATGCGGTCGAGCGGCTGGAGGCGCAGGACGTGCTCTGCGCCCCGGTGCGCACCCTCCCCGAGGCGCTGGCGGATCCGCACACCGCCCCCATGATCACCGAGACAGCCCGCGACGGGCGGGCGCCGCTGCGATCGGTGGCCTCACCGGTGCACCTGCCCGAGGTGCCGCCTGCGCCGCACCGCCCGCCCCCCGGCCTCGGCGAGGGCGCCGCCGAGGCGCTGGCCGGCTACGGCATCGCGCCGGAGCGGATCGAGGCGCTGACCGCCGCGGGGGTGCTGGCATGAGCGTCGACCCGCACCCCCGAGGAGCGCCGCGGTGAGCATCGATCTCGTCGTGAGCGACCATGTCGCCCGGGTCACCATCAACCGCCCGGAGCGGCTGAACGCCATCGACGAGGCCCACCAGGAGGATCTGCGGCGCGCCTGGGAGGCGATCGAGGCCGACCGGTCGGTGCGGGTGGTGGTGCTCACCGGCGCCGGCGACCGGGCCTTCTGCGCCGGCGACGACATGCGCGCCGAGGGACGCACCGGGATGGACTACTGGCTGGAGGCCCGCCCCGACGGCTTCGGCCACCTGACCCTGCGCCGGACCCTCGACGTGCCGGTGCTGGCCAGGGTCAACGGCTACGCCCTCGGCGGTGGCCTGGAACTGGTGGTGGGCTGCGACCTGGCGGTGGCGTCGGAGAACGCCGAACTGGGTTTCACCGAGCCCCGGCTGGGTCGCCTGCCCCTCGACGGCGGCATCGTGTCGCTGGCGCGCCAGTTGCCCGCCAAGCGGGCCATGGAGGTGCTGCTGACCGGTCGCCGGTTCACTGCCGCCGAGGCGCTGGCGCTGGGACTGGTGAATGAGGTGGTCCCCGCCGCCGACCTCGACGCCGCGGTGGACCGTTGGCTGGAGAACCTGCTGGCGTGCGCCCCGCTCTCGCTGCGGGCCATCAAGCAGATCGTCCGCCGCACCGCCCACATGACCGCCGCCGACGCCCGCATGGCCAACCTCCCGGCGCTCATCGAGGTGCTGAACTCAGAGGACGGCGACGAAGGAGTCCGGGCATTCACCGAGAAACGCACCCCCCGCTGGCAAGGACGCTGAACCGCGACCCCTGCCCGGCGGCCTATCAGGGGATAACCAGCAGCGCCTCCGCCTCACGCGGTTGTGGCCAGGCGACGCTCACGCAGCGCCGCGAACTGGATCGCCGCGCGAACGTGCTCCTCGGTCAACTCGGGGAAGTCGTCAACGATCTCAGCGGGCGTCATCCCCGACGCGAGGTAATCGAGCACGTCGTAGACGGCGATCCGGGTGCCTGCAAAGCACGGCTTCCCGCTCCGAACGCCCGGGCGAGTCTCGATCGTCGCACACAGATCCACCTGCGACAGGTTACTCGGTGCCCGCTGCGGGTTGACAGATCGACCGACTTCT
>JAPOVS010000012.1 GCA_026708055.1 bacterium
TTTACGGCGTGGACTACCAGGGTATCTAATCCTGTTTGCTCCCCACGCTTTCGCTCCTCAGCGTCAGTTTCGGCCCAGAGCGCCGCCTTCGCTGCTGGTGTTCCTCCCGATATCTGAGCATTTCACCGCTACACCGGAAATTCCACGCTCCTCTACCGAACTCTAGTCATGGCAGTATCAGATGGCTTCTCAGAGTTGAGCCCTGAGCTTTCACACCCGACTTACCAAACCGCCTACGAGCCCTTTACGCCCAATAAATCCGGACAACGCTCGCTCCCTACGTGTTACCGCGGCTGCTGGCACGTAGTTGGCCGGAGCTTCTTCTGCAGGTACCGTCATTTTCGTCCCTGCTGAAAGGGGTTTACAACCCGAGGGCCTTCGTCCCCCACGCGGCGTGGCTGCGTCAGGCTTTCGCCCATTGCGCAAGATTCCCCACTGCTGCCTCCCGCAGGAGTCTGGGCCGTGTCTCAGTCCCAGTGTGGCTGATCGTCCTCTCAGACCAGCTACCCGTCGAAGCCTTGGTGAGCCGTTACCTCACCAACTAGCTGATAGGCCGCGAGGCCCTCCCGAAGCACCGGAGCATTTCCTCGTCGCGGCATGCGCCGCATCGGGGACATCGGGTATTAGCCGCAGTTTCCCACGGTTATCCCCGTCTTCGGGGCAGGTTCCTCACGTGTTACTCACCCGTTCGCCACTAGATGCCCGAAGGCATCTCGTTCGACTTGCATGTGTTAGGCCCGCCGCCAGCGTTCGTCCTGAGCCAGGATCAAACTCTCCGTCAACATCTCAGGCCCGCGGCGGCGAGCCGCCTCGAACCGTCGATCTGTGCTGCGGTGGTGGTATTTCCCTGCACCTCCACAGCTGGAGAGCCGGACGAGGGTGCCGACCCACGTCCGACAATCCGGAATTGCTGGGTAGGCCGCGCCGGACAGGACTCCGACGAGGCCACCCGCACTGGCATTCGTCTTCTCTTCCGTTTTCAAGGAGCACACCGGTCGCCGCGGCCCCCGGAGGGTCGCGAACAACTCTCAGAAAGTGGCGTCCTCCCTCCGCCTCGCTTTTTCGCCGGCCCGGTCTGCGGCCAATCGGCGCTTTCCGAGTGCGGAGGTGGGATGCGATGTTAGCCAGACGCGCCCGCTATCGCAACCACCGTCGCGGTCGAGGCCGGATCGCCTCGACAAGCACCGTGCTGCCTGGATTCCGGCCTGCGCCGGAATGACCATGGGAGGGGCCGCAAGGGCGGAGGCAAGGGGCTGGGACGACGGTGGACGGACCGCGATGACGGGGGAGCGCGGCTCAGGGCTCGACGACCACCAGGCGGCGCTCGCGACGGCCGCGCTGCAACAGCAGGTAGCGACCGTCGATCAGCCACTCCGGCACCACGTCGCGCCGCGTCACGCGGGTGCGGTTCACCGAGACGGCCGACTGGCGGAGCTGACGCCGTGCGTCTGCGCGCGACGAACACAACCCCGAGGCGACGAGCAGCCCCACGAGGGCCTCGGGACCCTCAAGGTCGTCCCTCGCAACCATGGACGAGGCGACGATCGCGGACATTGGACCTGCCGCGGGCCCACCGGTCGGCGCCGCCGTGGCGTGCAGCGGCTCGTGACCCGTCAGCGCGCCCAGCATCTCGCCGCTGAGCGGTGCGCTGCCGTAGAGCGCCTCGGCGGCGAGGTTGGCCTGCGAGACCGCTTCGGCGCCGTGCACGAAGCCGGTCACCTCATCGGCCAGACGCTGCTGGGCGAGGCGACGCTCGGGGGCCCGGGCCGCCTCGGCGGTGATCTCGCGCACCTCGGCCATGGGCAACAGCGTGAGCTGCGCCAGCAGGCGTCCCACATCGGCGTCGTCGGTGCGAAGCAGGTACTGGTGCAGGTCGAAGGGCAACGAACGATCGCTGTCCAGCCAGACGGTCCCCTCGGCGGTCTTGCCGAACTTCTGTCCGTCGGAGCGGGTCAGCAGCGGCCAGGTGAGGCCGTGCACCACCGAGCCCGAGCGGCGGCGAATGAGGTCGATGCCCGCCACGATGTTGCCCCACTGGTCCGAACCGCCCACCTGCAGACGGCAGCCGTGATGGGTGTGCAACCACCAGAAATCGAAGGCCTGCAGCAGCATGTAGCTGAACTCGGTGTAGGAGATGCCCTGGGTGCTGCCGAGCCGGCTGCGCACCGACTCGCGGGCGAGCATCTGGCTGACGGTCACGTGCTTGCCGACGTCGCGCAGGAACTCGATGACGCCCACCGGCGCAGTCCAATCGTGGTTGTTGACGACGTCGGCCTCGGCCACGCCGGCGAAGCGGGCGTACTGGCGCCGGATGCTCGTCACGTTCGACTCCAGGGTCTCGGCGTCCAGCAGGTTGCGCTCGTCGGAGCGGCCGCTGGGATCGCCGACCATGCCCGTGGCGCCGCCCACCAGCGCCAGAGGTCGGTGCCCGGCCTCGGCGAACCGTCGCAGCACCAGCACGCCGATCAGATTGCCGAGGTGCAGGCTGCTGGCCGACGGGTCGATACCCAGGTACAGCACCGCAGGGGGCTCGTCCAGCAGTGCCCGCAGCGTCTGCCGGTCGGTGGTGTCCTGGACGAGGCCCCGTTCGCCGAGGTCCTCCAGCACCCCCGCACCACTCCCCGTCGTCTGCGTGCTCATGCCACTCGCCGTTCCATCGTGTCCTGCTGCCGTATCGGTGCCCGCGGTCGCGCACCGGGCACGTCCTCCCGAGTCTGCCGCACCGACGGCGCCGAGCGGCGTTGCCGTGGCGCGCCGGGCGCGCTCTCGTAGGCTCTGAACGTCGCCGTGACTGCCATTCTCGCACGCCGCCGCGCCGTCCTGGGGCTGGTTCCGGTGGCCCTCGCCGTGGCCCTGGTCGCCGTGTCGTGCACCTACCAGACCCGCGACCTGCGGGTGTCGCTTCCCACCACGGCGCAGTCCTCGTTCATCTACGACGGCGACGGCCGGCTCATCACCACGTTCCGTGGCGAGCAGCACCGGCGGAACCTGGAGACCATCGACGAGGTGCCGCGGATCCTGCAGGACGCCGTGGTGGCCATCGAGGACGAGCGGTTCTGGCAGCACCAGGGAGTGGACGTGCGGGCCCTGCTGCGGGCGGCTCGCTCGAACATCTCCGTCGACGGGGTGCTCCAGGGTGGCTCCACGATCACCCAGCAGTACGTGGGGCGGGCCTTCCTGGATCGCACCGAGATCACTGCCAGCCGCAAGATCTCCGAGATCGCCCTGGCGCTGCAGTTGGAGCGCGCCTACTCCAAGGAATTCATCCTCCTGCAGTACCTCAACACGGTGAACTTCGGCGAGGGCGCCTACGGCGTGCTGACCGCCGCCCGGGAGTACTTCGACAAGGATCTCGACGAGCTGACCTTGGCCGAGGCCGCGCTGCTGGCCGGACTCATCCAGGCGCCTTCGGCCCGCAACCCCTACGAGAACAGGGAGTCGGCCGTCCAACGCCGCGAGGCGGTGCTGGAGCGGATGCTCGCCAACGACTGGATCAGCGAGCGGGAGTTCGAGCAGGCGCGCACCGAGCCGCTGCGGCTGGCGCCCCGGGTTGCGACCCTCGAGGAGACCTACGAGTACGGGTATTTCGTGGAGGAGGTGAGGCAGTGGATCCTCACCGATCCCCGCTTCGGCCCCACGCCTGACGAGCGGGTGCGGTTGCTGTTCGAAGGGGGCCTGCACATCCACACCACGCTGCGGCCCGACGTGCAGCACGCCGCCGAGAGCGCCTTGACGACGATCCTGCCGTGGGAGGGCGGCCCGTCGGCGGCGATCGTGGTCATCCGCAACGACACCGGGCACGTGGAGGCCATGGTCGGCGGGCGGGACTTCTTCGGCGACACTGCGTCCGCCCGGTTCAACCTGGCCACCCAGGGCGGCCGCCAGGCAGGCTCGGGGTTCAAGCCGTTCGTGCTGGCCGCCGCCTTGGAGCAGGGAATCCAGATGAGCGCCCTGTACCCGGCCCCCAGCGAGATCGAACTGCCGATCCCCGGCCTGGAGGAGACCTGGGAGGTGTCCAACTTCTCCGCGACCGGCGCCGGCGGGCTGATGACGCTGCGCGAGGCGCTGGTGCGGTCGATCAACACGGTCTACGCCCAGCTCATGGAGGACGTAACGCCGGAGGCCGGCGTCGCCATGGCGCAGCGACTGGGGGTGGCCTCACCGCTGCAGCCCGTGCTGGCCGCTGTGCTGGGCAGCGAGGACGTGACGGTGCTGGACATGGCCGCGGCCTACTCCACGTTCGCCCGGCGGGGGATCTACATTCCCCCCACGATGGTGACCCGCGTGAGTGGCCTGGACGGCACCGTGCTGTACGAGCACGAGCCCAACTCCACGCGGGTGCTGGACAGCCGGATCGCCGATGAGATGACCGACCTGATGACAGAGGTCGTGGCGGCGGGGACCGGCAGCCGGGCCGCCGTGGAGGGCCGGCAGGTGGCCGGCAAGACGGGCACGGCGGAGAACTTCGTGGACGCCGGGTTCACCGGCTACACGCCGCAATACACCACCGCGGTGTGGGTGGGTTTCCCGGATGCGCAGATCCCCATGGAGCCGCCCACGACCGAACGCGACGTGACCGGTGGCTCGTATCCCGCGGAGATCTTCCAGCTGGTGATGGCCGCCGTCCACGAGGGCCTGCGGGCGGAGTCCTTCCCCGCCAGCGTGCCGACGACGACCACCACGCAGTACCCGCCGGTGGTGGAGGTGCCGTCGGTGATCGACCTGCCGCTGGAGGAGGCCACCGACGCCATCGAGGAGGCCTACCTCGACGTGCGGGTGTCGGAGGTCGTGCGGGACGACGTGGCACCCGGCACCGTCGTGAACCAGATTCCCCGCGCCACGGAGTTGGCCAGCGGCGCCAGCGCGGTGATCATCGAGGTGGCGGTGGAGCCGCCCGAACCCGACCCGGCGGACCTCGAGGCGGTCGAGTTGCCGGAGGAGACGGACGGCGGCCCCGGTGCGCAGGACGGTGAGGAACTCGAGGCGGAGGGTGGCGGCGGCCAACCCGGAGACGACGGTCAGTCCGACGGCGGCGGAACCGGCCAGGCAGGAGGCGGGCGATGATCAGCTCGCAGAAACAGGACGTCCAGCACTGGCTCGACTCGATGCGCGGCGCGGATGATCCCGACGCCGCCGGGCGGGGCGGCAACCCGCGCTGGCTGCCCCGCAGCCGCGCCGGCGCCTCGATTGCGGTGGTGGCGCTGGCGGTGATGGCAGGGTTCTGGATCTGGGCGTTCTCGCCGCTGGCGCCGAGCGGCCACCCCGACACCCTCTACAACGTGGTCTTCACCCACAATGCCGAGGACATCTGCGCGACCACAGTCGCGGCGGTGGGACGACTGCCGGGGGCGGCCGAAGCGACCGGACCGGAGGATCGGGCGAGCCAGATCAGAGCATCCACGCCGCTGTTCGAGGACATGGTCGGCGAGCTGCGGACCGAGGCGGACGATGTCGTGGGATCCGACGCCGACCTGCTGGACGCCTGGCTGGCGGACTGGGACACCTACCTGGGTGACCGTCGCGCCTACGCCGCCACGCTCGCCGGCGGGAGCGACCCCCCGTTCACGGTGAGTTCCCGCGACGGCGAGGCCATCACCGGCTACATCGACATCTTCGCCGAGGTCAACGCCATGCCGAGCTGCGCCACACCCGGCGACGTCTGAGGCTCAGAATCTCCCCGCTTGCCGCAGCGGATCCCACTCCGTCATTCCGGCCTTGGGCCCCACTTCGTCATTCCGGCGAAAGACGGAATCCAGGGGCCAGTGAATCGGCTGAAACGAACCGTCGGAAGTCTGACGGGACGGCGTCAGGTCTCGACTTGGCCCGAGAGGTAGAGGCGGTCGAGATCCAGGCCGAGCTTCTCCCGGCGGGCGATGCGGGCGTCGAGGGACCGCTTGATGCCCGCGCTGAGGGCCTCGATCTCGAGCAGCCGCCGGGCGCTGTCGAGGTCGTTGCGATCCACGTTCAGGACGCGTCCAGCCTCGGCGACGCTCCAGTCGTGCGAGGTGTCCCGCTCCACGAGGCGCATCTCGTCACCGGCGGCCACGTCACCCTCCTGCAGCACGCGCATGAGGTAGCCGGTGAACCCGGTCTCCTGCACGACGATGGAGATGTCCTTGCGGCCGTAGCGGGCGGCGATCTTGTAGCAGGGCGACCGCGGCTCGCTGACCTGCACGGTGCAGGATCCAAGCTCGAAGGTGTCGCCGATGTGCACGTCGGCCTCGGTCAGCCCGTCCACGGTGAGGTTCTCGGCGAACGCCCCGGCGTCGGGAATGTCGACGCCGAGGTCGCGCCAGAACGGGTAGTGGTCGCGGGAGTAGACGAGCACCGCCGCGTCCTCGCCGCCGTGGCCCTCGTAGACGTGCTCGTCACCCTCGACACCCAGGCCGTGAACGCGCACCGGTCCCTCGACGGGCCGCTTCACGAAGGCGCTGGCGATGGCGCGGCCGCTGGAGTCCAACTCCCCGACCGCGCCCACACAGACCGCCGCCACCCGCCCCCGTAGCTCATGGCTCATCCGGCCAACCTATCCCGGTGGTGGTGCTCGCACGCCGAGTGATCGCTCAGCGGGGTGGGCGGGAGACGTTGGCGTCACCCGGGACGTACCAGCGCCAGGGGCGCTCGCGGGCGAGGCTGATGCCGATGCGGGCGCTGCTGGCGACGTCGGGTGGGTCGGAATCACGCTGGTGGACCGTCACCGGCGAATTCGGGGCGAGGAGGTCGACGCCGTTGTGGTCGCCGACGATGCCGAGGGCGGCGGTGAGTTTGGCGGGGCCGCTGCAGAGGTCGCGCTCCCGGCGCGCCTTGGGACGGTCGACCCACATGTCCTCGACGCCTCGCAGCGGCGCCAGGGCGCGCACCAGCACGGCACCGCAGCGCCCGTCGGATTCGCAGACCACGTTGGCGCACCAGTGCATCCCGTAGCTGAAGTAGACGTAGAGATGCCCCGGCGGCCCGAACATCACCTCGTTGCGCGGCGTCCGACCCCGGTGGCCGTGGCTGGCCGGATCCTCGGCGCCGCCGTAGGCCTCCACCTCCACGATGCGGCCTGCCCGGTCGCCGCAGGCCAGCACCATGCCCAGAAGCTCCGGGGCGACGGCGGTGACCGGTCGCTCGAAGAAGGTGCGCTCGGGCCGCTCTGTCACGCTGGGGGCGCGTCCAGGGCGGCGACGCGGGCGGCGTCGGCGGCGAGACGGGCGCCGAACCGCTCGCGCTGGACGGCGACCGCTGCAGGGCCGCCGCCGCCGGGGCTCGTGCGCCTCGCCAGCGTTCCGCCGGGTTGGAGGACCGCGAGGGTTTCGGGGCCGACCTCGGCCGCCGCCAGGTCGGCGAAGCTCCCTTCCCCCGCCAGGGCGGCCTGCACCACGCCGGCGATGCGCTCGTGCGCCGCACGGAACGGCACGCCCCGGCTCACCAGCACCTCTGCCAGGTCGGTGGCGGCCAGGAACGGGTCGTCGGCCGCGGCGGCCATGCGCGCCTCGTCGAAGGCGGCGCTGCGCAGCAGCCCGGCCAGCGCGGCGAGCGCCCCCCGCACCTGCGCCAGGGAGTCGAACAGCGGCTCCTTGTCCTCCTGCAGGTCGCGGTTGTAGGCCAGCGGCAGCCCCTTGAGGGTGGCCAGCAGGCCGGTGAGGTTGCCGATGAGCCGCCCGGCACGGGCCCGTGCCAGTTCGGCCACGTCGGGGTTCTTCTTCTGGGGCATCATCGAACTCCCGGTGGCCCAGGCGTCATCCAGGCGCAGGAACCCGACCTCCTCGCTGGCCCACCAGACGATCTCCTCGCCGAGGCGCGACAGGTGCACGCCCAGCAGCGCCAGCGCGAAGAGGCTCTCGGCCACGAAGTCACGATCGCTGACAGCATCGAGAGAGTTCTCGAAGCGGGCCGCGAAGCCCAAGTCGGCGGCGGTGGCGTCGGGATCGATCGGCAGCGACGTGCCCGCCGAGGCGCCGGCCCCCAGCGGCGACACGTCGGCGCGCCGGCGAGCGTCCAGCAGCCGGTCGAAATCGCGGGCCAGCGCCCAGCCGTGGGCCATGAGGTGGTGCGCCAGCAGGACGGGCTGGGCACGCTGCAGGTGGGTGTAGGCCGGAAGCCTGGCCTCGCCGGCCTCGGCGGCGCGCTCCGCCAGCACCTGTTGCAGGGAGAGCACGCCGCCCGCCACCGCCGCCAGCTCGCGCTTGACGAACAGGCGCAGGTCGCACGCCACCTGGTCGTTGCGGCTGCGCGCCGTGTGCAGCCGGGCACCGGCGTCGCCGGCCAGTTCGGTGACGCGGCGCTCGACGGCGGTGTGGATGTCCTCGTCACCGGGCGCGAAGGCGAACTCCCCCGTCGCCAGCTCGGCGGCGGCGACGTCGAGCGCCGTCGCGACCGCCACACCGTCGGCCTCGCTCAGCAGCCCGGCGCGCACCAGGCCGCGCACGTGGGCGTGCGAGGCGGCGATGTCATCGGCCGCTAGCAGCCGGTCGTAGGGCAGGCTGACCGTGAAGGACATCAAGGCCTCGGCCGGCTCGGCGTCCAGGCGCCCGGCCCAGAGCGTGCCGCTCTCGGCGGGAGCGCGGGACTCCTCGGAATCAAGGTCGGGTGCCATCGGCACCACCTCCGGCAGCCCGCGCCGCGGCCGTGCGCAGCCTGAGGGCGTGCAGCTTGATGAATCCGTCGGCGTCACCCTGGTGGTAGGCGCCCTCGTCCTCCTCGAAGGTGGCGATGGCCGGGTCGAAGAGGCTGTGGGAGGAACGGCGGCCCACGATCGTGACGTTGCCCTTGTAGAGCTGCAGGCGCACGACGCCGCTGACGAGCTGCTGGCTGTGATCGATGGCCGTCTGCAACATGCGGCGCTCCGGGCTCCACCAGTAGCCGTTGTAGACGAGCGAGGCGTAGCGGGGCATCAACTCGTCCTTCAGGTGCGCTACCTCGCGGTCCAGCGTGAGCGACTCCATGGCCCGGTGGGCGCGCAGCAGGATCGTCCCGCCGGGCGTCTCGTAGGCACCGCGGGACTTCATGCCCACGTAGCGGTTCTCCACCAGGTCGAGGCGTCCCACGCCGTGGGCCGATCCGAGGGCGTTCAGCTCGGCGAGCAGCGCACCCGGCGGCAGTGAGCGGCCGTCGATGGCCACGGCGTCGCCGCGCTCGAAGCTGATCTCTAGGTGGAGCGGCTCGTCGGGCGCCTCGGTGGGGGCCACCGTCCAGCGCCACATGGAGGGTTCGGGCTCCAGCCAGGGGTCCTCCAGGCGTCCGCCCTCGTAGGAGATGTGCAGCAGGTTGGCGTCCTCGGAGTACGGGGAGCCGCCAGCCGCGCTGGCCATGATGGGGATGCCGTGCTCCTCCGCGTAGGCCAGGAGGCGCTCGCGGGAGGTGAGGTCCCAGATGCGCCACGGCGCGATCACCTTGATTCCGGGTGCCAGCGCGTAGGCCCCCAACTCGAAGCGCACCTGGTCGTTGCCCTTGCCGGTGGCGCCGTGGGCGATGGCGTCGGCACCGGTCTCAGCGGCGATCTCCACGAGGCGCTTGGCGATGAGCGGCCGGGCGATGGAGGTGCCGAGCAGGTACTCGCCCTCGTAGACGGCGTTGGCGCGGAACATGGGGAACACGAAGTCGCGGGCGAAGGGCTCGCGCAGGTCCTCGACGCGGATCTCGGTCACGCCCAGCGCGGCGGCCTTGGCGCGGGCCGGCTCCAACTCCTCCCCTTGGCCCAGGTCGGCGGTGAAGGTCACCACCTCGCAGCCGTAGGTGACCTGCAGCCAGCGCAGGATCACCGACGTGTCCAGGCCGCCGGAGTAGGCCAGGACGACCTTTCGGGGAGCCCCCGGCTGCGGCGATGTCTGCGTCATGGTTCAGTCCACCTCTGTGATGCCGAGGCGATCGCCGCGCGAGGCGGCCGCGACCGGTGGACACTGGATTCCGGCCTCCACCGGAATAACGAAGACCGCTGATCGAAGAGAAGTCGAATTCATGTGACACGCTCCTTAGGTGTACGGGACGGCGACTCGGGAGGCAGGCCGGCGCGGGCACGCAACCGCGCGGCGAGGGCGCCGGCGTCGCTGTCCTCGGCGGCCACCACCAGGAGCGTGTCGTCGCCGGCCACAGTGGCAAGCACATCGGCCAGCCCCGCCCGGTCGAGGGCCGAGCCGACGACATGAGCCGAGCCCGGTGGTGTGCGCAGGCAGACGAGGTTGGCGGAGCGGCCGACCTCGATGACCCAGTCGCTGAGCACACGACGCAGGTGGTCGTCGCCCATGGCGCGCTCCTCGGCGGGAACGGGCACGGCGTAGACGCCCGCTCCACCACCCACGCGCACCTTGACGGCTCCGAGGTCGTCGAGGTCGCGTGACACTGTGGCCTGCGTGGCACTCACGCCGCGCGCGGCCAGCAGATCCACGAGCTGCTCCTGGCTGCTGACGGCCTCGTCGCTGAGTAGGCGCTCGATGATGTGCTGGCGCTGTCGCTTGCCGACATTGCCGGAGGTCATGGGCTGGTCTCCTTCCTGGGAGTTTGGCTCACCGTGGGGCTCGCGAGCCACCAGAACAGACCCTTGGCCGCACCGAAGCGGTTGGCGGCCTGCTGCCAGACCCGCGAGCGGGGGCCGTCGATGACCTCGGCGGCCACCTCCTCGCCCCGGCGGGCGGGCAGGCAGTGCAGGAAGATGGCCTGTGGGGCCGCGGCGTCCATCAGTTCGGGGGTCACCGTGAAGCCGGCGAAATCCCGCTGCCGCTGCTCCGCCTCGTCCTCCTGGCCCATGGACGCCCAGACGTCGGTGTAGACGGCGTCAGCGCCCGCCACGGCCGCCCGGGGGTCCTCGAAGCTGCGAACCTCGGTGCCGGCCGCCCGCAGGCGGGCCAGCTGCTCCTCGCCGAAGCCGTAGTCCGGCGGCGAGGCGATGCGGAATGCCACGCCGGTCCGCCCGGCGCCCAAGGCCAGCGAGCCGGCCACGTTGTTGGCATCGCCCACGTAGGCCACGCTGCGCCCCTCGAACGAGCCGAAGACCTCGTGGATGGTCAGCAGGTCGGCCAGCGCCTGGAGGGGGTGGGCGCGATCGGAGAGCAGGTTCACGACCGGCACCGGCGACACCGCTGCCATGCGCTCCAGGATGCTGTGGTCGAAGACCCGCGCCCCGATGATGGCGTGATAGCAGGCCAGGGTGCGCGCCAGGTCCTCAGCGCTCTCACGGCTGTCGATGCCGACCTCCTGATCGATCACGGTGACCGGATGTCCCGACAGGTGCACCACCGCCAACTCAGTGGAGTGTCGGGTGCGCGCCGAGGGCTTCTGGAAGTACAGGGCGACGCCGCGATCCTCCAACACGTTCGTCCGGTCGCCCGCCTTGGCGCGATTCAGCACCTCGACCACCTCGGCTGTGCTGAGGTCGTCGATGTCCAGCACATGGCGTACCTGGGGCTCGGCCGCCTGCTCGTCGCCGAACTCGTCCTGGCACCGAAGGCGGTCCGCGGGGCGCTGCTTGCGGCGGAAGATACTCACGACGTCACCCTCCGGCAGGCTCGGTCGGCGCGGCCAGCACGGCGGCGAAACGGCCGACCGCCTCGTCGATCTCATCGTCGGAGACGACCAGCGGCGGGGCGAAGCGCACCGCGCTGGGCGTGACGGCGTTGACGACGAGGCCCGCGGCCAGGCACCCGGCGGCTACGTCAGCGGCACTGCGGTCGAGCTCCTGATGAAGCTCGGCGGCCAGCAGCAGGCCGAATCCGCGCACCGCCGTCACGCCACCCAGCGCCTCGAGGCCGGCGCGCAGCCGCTCCCCTGCCGCCGTGGCTGCAGCAGGTGCGTCCATCTCGATCATGGTGTCCAGGACGGCGCGCGCCGCCGCAGTGGCGAGCGGCTGGCCGCCGAAGGTGGTGGCGTGGTCGCCGGGGCGGAAGGCGCCGGCCACATCGGCTCGAGCCCAGCAGGCACCGATGGGAACGCCGTTCCCGAGCGCCTTGGCCATCGTCACCACATCGGGCGAGGCGCCCGTGTGCTGGTGGGCGAACCAGCGGCCGGTGCGTGCCAGACCCGTCTGCACTTCGTCGAACATCAGCAGCAGGCCCCGCTCGTCGCACAGCGCTCGCAGGCCACCCAGGTAGCCGGCGGGGGGCACGTTCACGCCGCCCTCGCCCTGCACGGGCTCCACGAGCACCGCCGCGGTCGTCTCGTCGACAGCGCCGGCGACGGCCTCGACGTCGGCGAAGGGCACGTGGCGGAACCCTCCGGGAAGCGGCTGGAACACCTCGTGCTTCTCGGGTTGGCCGGTGGCGTGCAACGTGGCGAGCGTCCGGCCGTGGAACGAGCGGAGCGTGGTGATCACCGTGTGGCGGCCCCACCCCGCCCAGCGGCGCGCCAGCTTGATGGCGGCCTCGTTGGCCTCGGCGCCGGAGTTGCAGAAGAACACCTGCCCGCCCCCGCCGAGCAGCCCGTCGAGGGTCTGCGCCACCGCCCCGTTGTGCTCGGTGGCGAACAGGTTCGAGACGTGCAGCAGGCGCGTGGCCTGGGCCGCCAGGGCGGCGGCGACCCGCGGGTGACTGTGACCGAGGCTCGTGACGGCCAGCCCGGAGAGGAAGTCGAGGTACTCCCGGTCGTCGCGATCCCACAGGCGCGCTCCGGAGCCACGCACGAACATCACCGGCGGCGGGCCGTAGCTGGGCATGAGCGGGCAGCGTTCGGTGCCTTCGGGCGCGCCCACGGCGACGGCGTGCGGACTGGGCTCGGGGGCGGTGGTGGGCTGCGGGTTCATGACATCTCCTGGGGGTCGGGGCGGATCATGGTGCCCACGCCGGCGTCGGTGAACAGCTCCAGCAGCAGCATGTGGGGCCGCGTGCCGTCGAGCAGGTGCGCCGAGCCGACGCCGTTGCGCACGGCCTGCAGGCAGGCCTCGACCTTGGGGATCATGCCGCCGGCCACGCCGTCGGCGGCGAGGATCCCGGCCAAGTCGGACGCCGTGACCTCCGACAGCACGCTCGCCGGGTCGTCGACGTCGGCCAGCAACCCAGCCACGTCGGTCAACACGACCAGCCGCTCGGCTTCCAATGCCGCGGCGAGGGCGCCCGCCACGGTGTCGGAGTTGATGTTGTAGGCCTGCGCGGCGGCGTCCGCACCGATAGTGGACACGACCGGGATGTAGCCGAGCTCCTGGAGGTTCCGCACGATTCCGGGAGCGACCTCGCCGACCTCGCCGACGAACCCGAGCGCCGGATCGCGGGGCACGGCCCGAATCAGCCCGGCGTCCTCACCGGAGACGCCGACGGCCAAGGGGGTGTGCGCGTTGATGGACGACACGATGTCGCGGTTCACCTTGCCGACGAGCACCATGCGCACGATGTCGAGGGTTTCGGCGTCGGTCACCCTGCGCCCGGCCACGAACGACGGCTCCTTGTCGAGGCGTCCCATGAGATCGTCGATCTGCGGGCCGCCACCGTGGACGATGACCGGACGGATGCCCACGGAGTGCATCAGCACGATGTCGCCGGCGATGGCGTTCGCCACGGCAGGGTCGCCCACCGGCACGCCGCCGAACTTGATCACCACCGTGCGTCCGGCGAAACGCTGGATGTACGGCAGAGCCTGGGTGAGCACCTCGGCGGTCACCTGCGGGGCGGCGGGCTGGGACCCGGGCGCGCCGGGATCAGAGACGGTGTCGGAACTCATCAGCTCGTCCTCGAGTTCTCGTCGATGTAGGCGTACGACAGGTCGACGGTGATGATCTCCGCCTGACCGTCGCCCAAGCCCAAATCGACGTTCAGATCCAGCCTGCGGCGGCGCATGTACGCCCCGATGGCCTCGGCGTCGGGACGCTGCGGTCGGCCGTCGGCGTACACCACGTGGTCGCCGTAAGCGATGCGGAGCAGTTCCGGGTCGAACGCCACGCCGGCCGCGCCGAACTCGCTGGCGATGCGGCCCCAGTAGGGGTCCTCACCGAACCACGAGCACTTCACGAGTTGGCAGTTGGCGCAGTCCCTGGCCGCCTTGGCGGCCTCGGCGTCGCTGGCGGCCCCGGTGACCCGCAGCAGGACGGTCTTGGTGGAGCCCTCGGCGTCGTCGGCCATCTGCAGCGCCAGATCCCCGCAGGCGCGAGTGACGGCTGCGGCGAGTGCCTGGCGCGGCACCGGGCCGGCGCGGCCGTTGGCCAGCAGCAGCACCGTGTCGTTCGTGGACTCGGCGCCGTCGACGGTGAGCCGGTTGAAGCTGGTGGCCACCGCGGCGCGCAGGATGTCCTGCAATTCGGCACCCTCGGCGGCGGCGTCGGTGGTGAGCACGGCCAGCATGGTCGCCATGTTCGGCTCGAGCATGGCGGCGCCCTTGGCGATGCCGCCGACGGTGAAGCCGCCGCCGTCGGTGGTGACCTCCTTGGGCACCGTGTCGGTGGTCATCATGGCCCGGGCGGCCTCACTGCCCCCGGCAGCGTGCCGGGCCGCCACCACCTGGGGGATGCCTGCGGCGATGACGTCCATCGGCAGCTCGAAGCCGATCAGGCCGGTGGAGCACACCAACACGTGATCGCTGTCGCAGCCCAGCGACTCGGCGGTCAGTTCGCACATGCGCTCGGCGTCGGCGAGGCCCTGCCGTCCTGTCGCCGCGTTGGCGTTGCCGCTGTTGAGGATCACCGCGGCGGCCAGTCCCCCGGAACGCTCGAGATGGCTGCGGGTGACCACCACGGGCGCGGCTGTCATCTTGTTGGAGGTGAAGACGCCCGCGGCGGCGACCGGCGCGGCGTCGTCGGTGGCCACGACGGACATGTCGGGCGCGCCGGACGGCTTGATGCCGGCGGTGTGGCCCGCGGCGACGAATCCTTCGACGGCTGTGACGCTCACGGATACACCCCCGCGGTGGCGAGGCCCGTGGTCTCGTCGAGACCGCACAGCCGGTTGGCGCACTGCACCGCCTGACCCGAGGCGCCCTTGCCCAGATTGTCGATGGCGCACAGCGCCATGACCCAGCCCGTGCGCGGATCGTGACGAACGGTGAGGTGGGCGCTGTTGGAGCCGAGCGTGGCCTTCGTGGAGGGCGAGGCTTCGCTCACGGTCACGAACGGCTCGCCGGCGTAGGCATCGGCGTACAGCGCCAGCAGATCGTCGGTGCCGGCAGCACCCGTCGGCCGGGCGTAGCAGGTGGCCAGGATGCCCCGGTTCATGGGCGCCAGATGGGGTGTGAACAGCACGCCGGCGCCGCTGGCCTGCTCGATCTCGGGGGTGTGACGGTGGTCCAGCAGCCCGTAGGCCACGAAGTCCTCGTCCACGGCGCAGAAGCTGGTGTGGGGTCTCGCCGGGCGGCCCGCACCGGACACGCCGCTGGCGGCGTCCACGATCACGCCGGACGGCTCGATCGCGCCCGCTCTCACCAACGGAGCCAGCGCCAGCGCGGCCGCCGTGGGATAGCAGCCGGGTGCGGCGACTGCGGCAGCACCGGCGAACGTGTCGCGGTACAACTCCGGCAGGCCATAGGCGAAGGCACCGAGATGATCGGGAGCCTCGTGTGGCTCGCCGTACCACTGCTCGTAGACGGCAGCGTCGTTCAGCCTGAAGTCGGCGGCCAGATCCACGATCCTGGCACCGGTATCCGCTTCGAGTAGCCCGGGCACGATCCGCTGCGAGGTGCCGTGCGGCAGGGCGAAGAAGACGATGTCGGCACCGGCCACGTGCTCCGGCTGGTAGCCGCTGAAGACCAGATCGGGATAGGCGGCGCCGAGGCTGGGGTAGAGACCCCCCACCGCCACGCCCGCCTGTGTGTCCCCGGTCGCCACCACCACCGACATGGCCGGATGCGCGGCAAGGATGCGCAACAACTCCGCCCCGGTATAACCCGACGCCCCGACGATCGCCACGGACAGCATCACAAGATCATACAGTAAGGTGCATTAGTATGCAATGCTTGCTCCCGGACCTGTCCGCCGGGAACCCGACAGTCCGCTCAGTCGCGGAGAGCGGCTCCGGTACTGCCGGCGGCTTCGATGCAGGCGGCGCGGATCTCGCCGACCTCGGCGTCGGTGAGGGTGCGGTCGGCGGCCTGCAGTCGCAGGCGCCAAGCCACGCTGCGGCACTCCGGTCCGAGCCGATCGGCGTCGCGGAACACGTCGAAGAGGCGCAGGGTGACGAGCGCCTCGCCGGCCGCCCGGCGAAGCGCCGCCTCGACTGTCGCCGCGGGGGTGGCGTCGTCGATCACGAACGCCAGGTCGATATCGCTGGAGGGGAAGCGGCTGGGTTGGCGGTAGCGGGGATCGTCGAGGTGCGACTCCAGCAACCGGCCCAGGTCGCACTCCAGCCAGGCCACCCGCTCGTCGATCCCGAACGACTCGGCCACAGCGGGGTCGATCTCGCCGAGGACGCCGACCGTCTCACCGCCGGCGGTGAGCACCGCAGAGCGCGTGGGATGCAACCCGGCCGTGGCCTCGTTGCGAACCTCGGTCGCCACGAAGGGAATCACACGGCGGAAACGCTCCCACAGCGCCGCCGCCGCGGGGGCTTCACGGCCGGCCAGCGCCACCGCCAGATGGTCGCTCTCGATGGGCAGCTCGCCGTCGCCGGGCGCGTGGACGTGGCCGACCTCGAACAGCGCAACCCCGGGCTGGCGGCGGGCGGCGTTGTAGGCGACGGCCTTCAACAGCCCCGGCCGCAGCGATGTGCGCATGACCGACTCCTCGGCCACCAGCGGGTTGGTCACCGTGATGCCGTCGGGCGGCAGGTCGCAGCGTTCCAGGTCGCCGGGTGCCAGGAACGGCAGCGGCATGGCCTCTATGAGCCCGAAGCCCGCCAGCACTTCGTGCACCCGCCGCCGGGCGCGCTGGCGGGCCGTGAGACCGCCGGGGTGCGGCGACTTGGAGACCGTCCGGGCGATGCGGCTGTAGCTCCGGAGGCGGCCGACCTCCTCGATCACGTCGATCTCGGTGGAGCTGTCGAGGCGCCAGGAGGGCACCGTCACGTCCCAGACCTCGCCGGAGTAGGCGCGGGGTTGCGTCCCGGGCGACCCCGATAGATCGGCAGCAGGATGGATTCCGGCCTCCGCCGGAATGACGGACGAGGAGTCGGCCGCAGAGTGGATTCCGGCCTCCGCCGGAATGACGGAGGTAGGACCGGTGCCAGGAGGTGCCTCCTCGGTGGCGGGGGCGATCTCGAAGCCGATGGGTTCGAGGCAGGCGCGCATCTCGGCGGGCGTGAGCTCGGTGCCCAGAATGGCGTTGACCCGCCCGGTGCGGACGCGCACCGTCGGGCGCGGCGGCAAGTTCCCCTGCACCTGCACCAGTTCGGGTGCCAGCGTCACTCCCCCGGGTGCGGCCAACTCGGCGAAGCGTTCCAGCGCCCACGGCGCGATCTCGGGATCCACCCCGGCCTCGAAGCGGGCGGATGCCTCGCTGCGCAGCCCCAAGCGGCGCGACGTGCGGGCGATGTCGGGCGGGTTCCACCAGGCAGCCTCGAGCAGCACCGTCCCGGTCGTCTCGGAGATCTCCGTAGAGGCACCGCCCATCACTCCGGCGATGCCGATGGGCACGTCGGAAGAATCCACGATGACCCCGTCGCCGGCAGTGAGCGTGCGCACGGCACCGTCGAGGGTCTCGACCTGCTCCCCCTCGGCGGCCCGGCGCACTCCCAGCGCCCCGCCGGGCACCAGATCAGCGTCGAAGGCGTGCGAGGGCTGGCCGATCTCCAGCATCACGTAGTTGGACAGGTCCACGACGAAGTTGATGGGACGCATGCCGAGGGCCAGCAGGCGGCGGGCGAGGCGCGGCGGCGTGCGGGCGCCGGAGGCATTGCGCAGCAGTCGCACGCTGAAGCGCCCGCACAGGTCGGGCGCCAGGATCTCCACAGAGGCCGACTCCCCCGCCGGAGCGCCAGCGGTCTCGACGCGCGGCTCCGGTAGTTCGAACGGCAGGCCGCGGCGGGCCGCCAGGTCGCGGGCCACGCCGACCACCGAGAGCGCGTCGGGGCGGTTGGGGTTGACCTCCAGATCGAACAGCACGTCCCCGGCCACATCCAGGGCTGCGGTGAGGTCGTCGCCCAACTCAAGATCGGCCGGCAGGATCATGATGCCCTCGGCATCGGCGCCCATCGCCAGCTCGGCCGCCGAGCACAACATGCCCTCGGAGGCCTCGCCGCGCATGCGCCGGCGTCCGATCTCCAGCCCGCTCGGCATGGTGGTGCCAACCGTGGCGAGGGGCACCAGGTCGCCGACGGCCATGTTGAAGGCGCCGCAACAGACCTGCCGCAATTCGCCGTCGCCGGCGTCCACGTCGACGAGTTGGATGCGGTCGGCGTCGGGGTGTGGTCGCAGCCCGGCGACCCGGGCCACGACGACGCCAGCCGGCGCGGCGGCGAAGGTCACCATGTCCTCCACCGCCAGGCCCAGGTCGGAGAGGTCCTCAGCGACGCTCTCCGGCGGACCCTCGACGGGCGTGAACTCGCGCAGCCAGGACAGCAGGACCTTCATCAGAACTGCTCCAGGAATCGGGTGTGGCTGGGTCCAGAGATCCCGGAGGTCGTCGCCGGGTGAGCGCGGAGAGCCGTGGCCGTACTCATCAGAACTGCTCCAGGAATCGCACGTCGTTCGTCCAGAGATCCCGGAGGTCGCCGATGCCGTAGCGGAGCATGGCCAGGCGGTCAATGCCGAAACCGAAGGCGAACCCGCTCCAGCGCTCGGGGTCCACCCCGCAGACCTCGAGCACCGAGGGATGCACCATGCCGCTGCCCCCCAGCTCCAGCCACGTACCGTCGGGGCGCTGCACGTCGAACTCGGCGGAGGGCTCGGTGAACGGGAAGTACGAGGGGCGCAGCCGCGACGTGAAGCCCGGACCGAAGTAGGCGGTGGTGAACGCCTCGATGGCGCCGGCCAGGTCGCCCAGGGTGATGCCGTCGTCGACGACGAGCCCCTCGATCTGGTGGAAGACCGGCATGTGGGTGGCATCAGCGGTGTCCTGGCGGAAGCAGCGGCCCGGCGCCACCACGTAGAGAGGCGGGGGCTGGTTCTCCATGACCCGCACCTGCACGGGCGAGGTGTGGGTGCGCAGCAGGGTGGTGCCCGGCGGGCCGTGGTCGACGTACAGGGTGTCGTACATGTCGCGGGCCGGATGGCCGGGCGGGAAGTTGAGCGCCCCGAAGTTGTGCCACTCGGTCTCGATCTCGGGGCCCTCGGCGACGGTGTAGCCCATGGCGCAGAACACGTCCTCGAGACGCTGCAGCGTCTGGGTGATGACGTGCAGCCGCCCCACCTGCGCGGGTTCGGGCAACTCGGTGAGATCGAGGCGCTCGGCCTCGATGCGGCGGCCGCGCGCGGCGGCCCGCAGCTCCTCCAGGCGGGCGTCGTAGCAGCTCTCGACCTCGGCCAGCGCCTCGCTGAGGGCGCGGCCGGCCACCGGGCGATCCTCCGGCGCCAGGTCGCCCAGCCGGCGGCGCAGGCCTGTCAGCGGCGAACCCCTGCCGAACAGGTCGGGGCGTGCCGCGGTCAGTTCAGCGACGCTGCTCGCGGCCTCAAGGGCGGCGACGGCCTCGGCGGTCAGGGCGCGGGCCTCGGCGGCGAGATCGGTGGTCATCGTTCGGCGGGTGTCCCGCCGACGGTCGGCGCGTCGCGGCGGCGGCGCTGCACCTCGAAGCAGAGCACGGCGGCGGCGGCACCCACGTTCAGCGACTCGGCCACCCCGCCCAGGGGGACGTGCACCCAGGCGTCCATGTGTCCCGCCAGCGAGGCGGGCAGCCCGTGCGACTCGTTGCCCACGACCAGCGCCAGCGGCGGGGTCAGGTCGGCCCGGTCATACGGCAGCCCCCGACCGGCGGCGGCGCCCACAGTGCGCAGTCCTCGCTCCCGGAGATCCTCCAGAGTGGTGACCGGATCCTCCGACAGCGCCGCAGGCAGCCGGAAGATCGATCCGGCCGAGGCTCGCACCGCCTTCGGGCCGTAGGGGTCCGCGGCGTCGCCGGCGAAGATCACGCCGCCCGCTCCGGCGGCCTCGGCACAGCGCAGCAGCGTGCCGGCGTTGCCCGGATCGGCGACCGACACCGCCACCAGCACGAACGAGGCAACCTCCGGGGAGTCTCCCGGTGCGGCCACCGCCGGCCGCTCGACGACCGCCAGCAACGGCTGCGGCGTGACCGAGGCCCCGACTTTGGCGAGCGTGCCCGCCTCGACCTCCACGAGCGTGGCGCCGGCCGCGGCCAACCGGTCTGCCAAGCCCCGCGCCTCCTCGTCGGCTCGGGACGTCTCGATGTAGACCTCGCGGATCCGCAGGCCCGCGGCCGCGGCCTCGGCGCCGAGGGTCGCCCCCTCCACGATGAAGACCCCGTCGGCTCGGCGGGCGGCCGTTGAACGCGCCAGGCGGCGCAGCCCGGCGAGGCGCGGTCGCGCGGAGGTCAAGGACACCACGTCGCCACCCGCCGGCGCAGCGGGGCCGGGTCAGGATCCGCTGGGCAGATCGCTGGTTCGGGCCTCGTCAGCCAGCCGCACGAGCGCGGCGAAGGAATCGGGATCACGAACCGCCATGTCGGCGAGCGCCTTGCGATCCACCTCCACGCCGGCGGTGCGGAGCCCCGCCATGAACGTGCTGTAGGTGGAGCCGTGCCGGCGGCACCCGGCGTTGATCCGCTGGATCCACAGCCGCCGCATCTCGCCCTTGCGCGCCCGCCGGTCACGGAAGGCGTACTGGCCGGAGTGCAGCAGTTGCTCGTTGGCGCCGCGCCAGGTGCGGCTCTTGTTGCCGTAGTACCCCTTGGCGCGCGCCAGGGTGGTCTTGCGCCTCTTGCGGGCCTGGACGGATCGTCTGGCTCTGGCCATCTGCTCTGACCTCCCGGGAAAACCTCAGATACCGAGTTGGCGGCGCACCGACGGCCTGTCGGCGCCGCTCACCGCGCCGTCGCGACGCAGTTGGCGCTTGCGCTTCGGAGCCTTCTTCTCGAGGATGTGGTTCTTGTAGGCGTGACGCCGCACGATCTTTCCGGAGCCGGTCACCTTGAAGCGCTTGGCGGCACCCCGGCGGGTCTTCATCTTGGGCATTGTCGTTCCTCTCCGGGTGAGACGACCGGTGATCGGCCGGACTCTCTCAAGGCTCGGGCAAAGGGAGCCGGATCACAACCCGCGCCGGCGATCGGGCAGGGCTCGGGCCCTGACGGCGCCCGCAGGCGCCGCGTCATTACTTGCGGGTGCGCTTGTCGGGTGCCAGGACCATGACCATGTTGCGCCCGTCCTGGCGGGGCGGAGCCTCGATACGGGCCAGGTCGCCGGTGACTTCGGAGACCTCGTCGAGAATGCGCTGACCCAACTCGGGATGGAGCGTCTCTCGACCGCGGAACATCACGGTGATCTTCACCCGGTTGCCCGCAGTCAGGAAGTCCCGCACCTTGCGGGTCTTCGTCTCGAAGTCGCCGCGCCCGATCTTGGGTCGGTACTTCATCTCCTTGACGACGACCTGCGTGCTCTTCTTGCGCGACTCCCGTGCCCGCTGCGCCGCGTCGTACTTGTACTTCCCGTAGTCCATGATCCGGCAGACGGGCGGTTCGGCCTTGTCGGCCACCTCCACCAGATCCAGCCCGTGCGCCTGCGCGATCGAGAGGGCCTCGGCCAGCGGGCGGATCCCGATCTGGGCTCCGTCGGGACCCACCAGCCGGACCTGCGGCGCCTGGATGTTCTCGTTGACAAGCGGCTCGGAACCAGCCGACGCAGCTATGGCCAATCACTCAGCAATCGTGACTTCCCCTCTCTCGGTCCGCTGTGTCAGCGGCACGACACGTTGGTTCTGCGTGCCGGACCTCTGCGGACCGGCAAGCACCTGTCCGCAGCGCCTGGAGATCCAGGCCGGAACTGCACCAAGACCGAACGGCAACAATCCCGGTTCGGGCTTTACAGGCGGGGCATAGAGTAACAGGAAGCGCAGCAGAATCGAAGAGGACGACCGCGAGGAGGCTGCGATGACACTCTGGACCCCCGGCGGCGAGCACCATGTGCCGAGAGATCCGCAGCCTGAGAGCGCCGGCCCGGCGGGCGACGAAGCGGTTCCCGGAGCGGAGCAAATCAACCTGGAGGACCTGGATCCTGAGGACCGCGAGCGGGCCGAGGAGATCCTGGCCGAACTGGCCGCCGCCCGTGAGCGGCTGGCCGCCGCCCCGCCCGAAGTGGTCGTCGCCAACCACGCCATGGGCCTGTACGAGTTGGGCGCCATCCACCTGACGGCCGAGCCGCCCCGCCCGGCGGCGGCACGCCTGGCGATCGACGCCATGGGAATCCTGGTGGAGGGCCTGGCCGGCCGTCTCGGCGACTCCGAGCCGACGCTCCGCGAGGCGCTGCAGAGCCTCCGCATGGTCTACGTCCAGCAGACCTCGGGCGGCGACACGGAAGCCGGATAGCTGGCAGCGACATCCGTCGCGCTCCTCGAGACCGGTTTCCGGCCTTCGCCGGAATGACACTCGCGCCGGGCGCGCCGCGCCGGAGGCCCGGGCCGGCGGAGGCGCCGGTAGCGTTGGCGGGATGCTGCGCCTTGTGCTGCCGAAGGGATCCCTCGAGGCGGCCACGCTGGACCTGTTCGCCGACGCCGACCTGAACGTGCGGCGCCTTTCGCGGGTGGACTACCGGGCCTCCATCGACGACCCGCGGGTCGATGACGTGCGCATCCTGCGGCCCCAGGAGATCCCCCGGTACCTCAGCGAGGGCATCTTCGACCTGGGGATCAGCGGCCGCGACTGGGTGACCGAGAGCGGCGCCGAGGTGGTCTCGCTGTGCGAGTTGGGCTACTCCAAGGCCACGAACCAGCCGGTGCGCATCGTCGTGGCGGTCGCCGCCGACTCGCCGTACCAGAGCGCCGACGACCTGCCCGACGGGGTACGGGTCTCGACGGAGTATCCCCGGCTGACCGGCAGCTTCTTCGCCGGTCGGGGCATCGAGGCCGACGTGCAGCTCTCCTACGGCGCCACCGAGGCCAAGGTGCCCGAGATCGTGGACTGCGTGGTGGAACTGACCGAGACCGGCGGGGCGCTGCGCGCAGCGGGGCTGCGGATCATCGAGACCGTGCTGGTGTCGCACACCGAGTTGCTCGCCAACCCGGCGGCGTACGCCGACCCCGAGCGCCGCCACGCGATGGGCCAGATCGCCACGCTGCTGACCGGCGTGCTGGAGGCGCGGGGCCGCGTGCTCGTGAAGATGAACGTCCCCGCAGGTGCCCTCACAGCGGTCATCGACCTGCTGCCGTCCATGAAGGCGCCGACGGTGAACGAGCTCTACCGCGGCCAGGGATTCGCCGTGGAGACCGTCGTGCCCAAGGCGGTCATCAACACGCTGATCCCCGAACTCTCCGACGCCGGCGCCACCGACATCCTGGAACTCCCCCTCGCCAAGATCGTCCACTGAACGTTTCAATCCACGATCGTTACGCCGTCGGGCGGCTGTCCCCAGTCGTCGAAGTCCCAGCAGAGGACGGTGTTGTCGGTGCGCAACCCGCAAGACTCTGTCGAGCCGGCGGTTACTGCAATGAACGGGCCGTGCAGTGGGTTCCACTGTGGGGGGACGTCGTCGCCCCAGCAGGCGATCGTTCCGTCGGCGCCGAGGGCGCACGAATGCCCTCGCGCTACAGAGATCGCGGTGAACTGCCCTTGTGGCACTTCGGCCCTTCCCCGTGCGCTGGAGCCCCAGCAGGAGATCGTTCCGGAGGTTCGAATTCCGCACGAGAGCGAAGTCCCGGCGGCGACCGCGGTGAATCTCCCCTCCGGTGGGCTCGCCTCTCCCCGGCTGTTCTGTCCCCAGCAGTAGATGGTCTCATCGGTGCGTATGCCACATACATGCGACGATCCGGCAGCTATCGCCGTGAACAGTTGACTGCCCGGATCGCCTCCCCAATTGGCTCCCCAACAGACGGCGGTACCATCGGCGCGCACGGCGCATGAGTGGTCCCAGCCGCTCGCAATGGCGGTGAACTGGCCGTGCGGCGGGTCCAGGTTGTAGCAGGGCTCCACACCTGAAGCGAGAGCACGATCACCCTGCTCGGTCGACTCGTCGACCCGCAGCGCTGAACTCCCGTCGCTATCGCTTGCCGACGTCGCCGTTCGGGCGACCCCGGCCGACGCGTCGAAACCCTTGCAGTGCTCGTAACCCCAGCATGAGAGTGAGCCGTCGGCGCGGAGCCCGCAGCCGTGCCCGGTGCCGACGGCAACTGCGGTGAATTCGCCACCCTGCGTGGCCACCTCTCCGGAGTGTCGCCAGCATGCGAGCGAGGCGTCAACGCGTACGCCGCACGAGTATCCGTTGCTGTCAATACTGATGAACTGTTCGTCGGGCACGGGCGTCGGCGTGCTCCAGACACCACCCCAGCAAGCAATGGTGCCGTCGGTGTGAACGGCGCAGGAATGGTCCGTGCCGGCGGCGACCGCGGTGAAGTCTCCCTCCGGCGGGTCCGCCTGCCCCCAGTCGTTGTCACCCCAACAATGGATGAGCCGGCCGGTGCTTACGGCGCAGGAGTGGTCCCCGCCGGCGGCGATCGCGGTGAACCGCCCGACCGGCGGGTCTGCTTGACCCCTGTCGTTGTTGCCCCAGCAGTCGATGGCGCGATCAAGGCGGATTGCACACGCGTGCGACGCGCCGGCCGCGATCGCGGTGAATCGCCCAACCGGCGGGTCTGCTTGACCCCTGTCGTTGTTGCCCCAGCAGTCGGCGGCGCGATCAGCGCCAATGGCGCAGGAATGCTCAGCACCGGCGGCGACCGCGGTGAACTGCCCTTCGGGCGGTTCCGCCTGTTCCCAGGCGAGGTTCCAGCAGTCGATTGTGGTATCGACGCGGATACCGCAGGAGTGGCCCTGGCCGGCGGTGATCGCGGTGAAATACCCACCCGGGGCGTAGGCCTGTGCGTAGAAGTCCTCCCCCCAGCACTCGATGCTGCGGTCGGATTGCAGTCCGCATGCGTACGAGTCGCCGACAGCGACAGCAGTGAACGTACCGTCAGGAGGATCCCAGCGCCCACCCGAGTCGTAACCCCAGCAGCTCAGCGTGCCGTCGGTTCGCAGCCCGCACGTATTGCGATTGCCCGCCGACACGGCGCTGAACGAGCGCTCAGCCCCCACGTCGTCTCCACCGGCAGCGGGGACGCGCGCACCCGTCGCGCCCGGACTCTCGCCAACCTCAACAGGATCGCCGCCGAGGCCGTCGATCCCCACGTCGTCTCCACCGGCAGCGGGGACGCGCGCACCCGTCGCGCCCGGACTCTCGCCAACCTCAACAGGATCGCCGCCGAGGCCGTCGATCGTTCCTGCATCCGATCCGGCGTCACCTTCGGGAGATCCGCAAGCGACGGCATTCACCATGAGAGGAATCACGGCGATCAGCAATCGGCGCATCGCAAGTCCCCTTCCGTTGTCCGAAGAGCCGCACACCTCGGCGCGGGCTGCGGGCCTGTGACCCTCCGTCGGCCTCCTCATCGGACCGTAGTTCCCGTGTCACAGTGTTCGACGAACGCTGCCCTGCTCCAGTTCCCGACGGGACTGCTGCTAGAGCCGGGGGTCGATGGGCTCGCTCTCGAGTGCGAGCACGCCGAAGACGCACTCGTGGACCCGGGCGAGGTGTTCGTTGGCCACGAAACGGTCGAGGGCTTCGATACCCAGGGCGTACTCGCGCCGGGCCAACGACGACTTGCGCCCGAGCGATCGCCGTCGCAGCCGCTCGAGATTCGCCGGTTCGAGGTACTCGGGGCCGTAGATGATGCGCAGGTACTCCCGGCCCCGGCACTTGACGCCGGGCTGGACGAACCCGCTCCCGGTGGCCGCGATCGGTTCGGCCGGTTTGACGACCGCGCCCTCGCTCCCGCCGCCGGTCAGCGCCAGCCACCAGTCCGTCGCGGCCTGAACCGACGCTTCGTCGCTCAGGTCGACGAACCGGCGGTCGGTTCGTCGAAGCGTCCCCGGAGCGTGGTCCACCAGCGCATCCAGCTGCTCGAGATGCCAGCGGTGGGGTCGGCGGGCAAGCACCTCCCCTTCTGCGGCGAGGAGCTGGAACGGGGCGATCTCGATGCCGTCGGCGCCGTCGACGTCCCAGCAGTACTGCCGGTACGCATCGATGAAGGCCGCGATGTGCCCAGCCCGGTTCGCGGTGCGGGCTGTGAGGGCCTCGACGTCGACGCCCCGCCGCGCCGCGTCCGCCATCAGGCGACGAGCCTCGCCGAGGACCACCGCTCCGGCCGCGCCGGTGGCGGCGTACATCTGCTGGATCAGGGCAGCAGCCTTGGCCGACCACGGCAGGACCTCTGCGTCAACGATGAACCAGTCGGTGCCGAGGCGGTCCCACAACCCCGCCCCGTCGGCCGCGACGCGGACCCGGTCGAGCAGAGAACCAGCCGGCGTGGGCTCAGCGAAGAAGGGCCGGCCGGTGCGGGTGACGATGACGCCGGCCTGGTCATTGGAGATCCCGAATCGCGCCCGGGCTGCGTCGGCGTTGCGGGCGACCACGAGCACGGCCCGCGAACCCATGTGCTTCTCCTGGACCACGACCTCGCCGACGCCGGCCTCGCGGAAGTACGAGAAGGCCTCGTCGGGATGCTCGAGATAGCCGTCCCGGTCCGAGGCCGCCGCGGGGGCCATGGTCGGCGGCAGGTAGACCAGCCACCGCGGGTCGACCGCGAAGCGGCTCATGACGTCGAGGGCGGCGCTCGACCGCTCGGCTTCGATCAGCACACGCCCCGCCAGCGCCGTCTCGACATGGTGCTTGCCCAGCACGTCGCCGACATCCAACAAGCGCGGCGGCCGCGGTGGAGCGTCTGCGGCGGCGCCGACGGGCCGGACCGGCTCGTAGTGCCGGGCGGCGGCGGGCACCGACACCAGGTCGCGTTCGGGCCAGCGCAACGCTGTCAGCTCGCCTCCGAAGACCGCCCCGGTGTCGACGCAGATCGTGTTGTTGACCCATACGGCCTCGGGCACCGGGGTGTGGCCGTAGACGACCGCGGCCTCGCCCCGGTAGTCCTCGGCCCACGGGTACCGCACCGGCAGCCCGAACTCGTCGGTCTCGCCGTCGGTGTCGCCGTAGAGGGCGAGCTCTCGCACACGGCCCGACGAGCGCCCGTGGTACCGCTCGGGAAGGCCTGCGTGGGCGACCACCAGCCTGCCGCCGTCGAGGACATAGTGGCCGATGAGACTGTCGATGAACCCGGCGACCCGTTCGGCGAACTCGGGGCCGCGCCGCTCGAGCTGTTCGAGCGACTCGGCCAGCCCGTGGCTGACCTTGACCTTGCGTCCCGCCAGGGCGCGACGCAGCTTGACCTCATGGTTGCCCGCGACGCACAGCGCACTGCCCTCGGCCACCATCGACATGGCGACATCGAGCACTTCGACCACCGCGGGGCCCCGATCGACGAGATCCCCCACGAAGACCGCCCGGCGACCCCCGGGATGCACGATCGGGTCGGCCTCGGTGTCATAGCCCAACCGGTCGAGCAGGCTCACCAGCTCGGCGTGGCAGCCGTGGACGTCGCCGATGATGTCGAACGGGCCGGTGTCGTCGCGGCGGTCGCTCCAGAGCCGGTTGCGGGCCACCTCGACCGAGTCGAGCTCCTCTGTCGAGCCGAGCGTGTAGAGCCTGGTGAAGCGCTCCTTGCGCAGCCGCTTGGCGCCACGGCGCAGCGTGTCGTGCTGGCGCCTGATGGCATGCACCGGAGAGCGGCGATCTCGGCGCTGCTCGTTGTGGGCCAGGCACGCGGCCACGGGCAGATCGAACACGACAGCGGTCGCCAGCACGTCCCATCGGCGCGCCAGCTCGAGCAGGCCCTTGCGGTCCTCGGCCTTCACGTTGGTCGCGTCGACGACGGTGAGGCGGCCGAGTTCGAGGCGCTTGTCGACGATGTAGTGGAGCAGCTCGAAGGCGGCGGCCGTGCTGGACTGGTCGGTCTCGTCGTCGCTGACGAGCGCTCGGCATTGGTCGCTCGACACGACTTCGGTGGAGGCGAAGTGCCGCCGCGCGAACGTCGATTTCCCCGAGCCGGACGCGCCGCAGAGCACGACCAGCCCGACCTCGGGGACGTCGATGCGCGTGAGTGGGCGTCTCACGTGACCCTTCTCACCGGCGGAACACCGCCATCTGTGTCGGCGGCCCGCAGACCGGGTCGGAGGGGCCGACGGCGCTGATGTCCACGCTGTAGCCGTAGCGCGCCGCGATGCCGCGGGCCCACGCCTCGAACTCGCTGCGAGTCCATTCGAAGCGATGGTCCTCGTGGCGCAATCCCCTGGCGTCGAGGTGCTCGAAGTTCGAGTTGTACTCCCGATTCGGAGTCGTCAGCACCACCGACGCCGCGCCGATGCGACCGAACACGACTTCGGCGAAGGTGTCGAGGCGTTCGGGGTCGAGGTGCTCGACAACCTCGATGACGGTGGCCACATCGAAGCCCTGCAATCGTGAGTCGGTGTAGGTCAACGCGCCCTGCAACAGCCGGATCCGCTCCCGGCGACGCTCGGACATCTGATCGAGCTTCAGACGGCGCTCGGCTCGTTCGAGCGCTCCGACCGACGCGTCCACTCCCACCGCGTCGGACACCGCGGGCTCGGCGAGCAGCCTCTCCAACAGCCGGCCCTCACCGCATCCCAGATCGACGACCCGTCCCGCTCCGACGTCCCGCACCGCCTCAAGCACCGCCTCCAGCCGCTGCTCGCCCAGACGGATCGGCGCTTCAGCCGCCTCCTCGGCTGCGTCCCGCTGCACGTCGAGGAGGTCGGTGTCCTCACCCGCGTCGGCCAGACGCGCCAGAGCCTCCCGGGTGAATCCGGGAAGGCGCAGGTACCGGCGAGCGATCAGTCCGGATTCGGGATGGGACCCCAGCCAGTCGCCGCCCCGCAGCAGCAGCTTGTTCACCTCATCGGGGCCGATCCAGTAGTGCTTGGCGTCGTCGAGCACCGGCAGCAGCACGTAGAGATGCTCCAGGGCCGAACGAACGGTCTGGCGGCTGGCCATCCGAGCGGCCACGTACCGGCTGTCTCCCCAGGCCGGGAACTGCGAGTCCAGCGCGATGGGCGAGCACTCCACCTCGTAGTCCAACGGATCGAACAGTCTCCGCAGGATCTCCGGCCCGCCCCGCACCGGCACGACCGGCAGCTCGATCTCAAGATCGAGGCGTTGGGCGACCAGTTCGGGCCGATCGTCGCACCTGCCCGTCAACGCCGTGCGGAACAGCCGGCCCAGCGCGACGCTCAACATCGACGACGCCGCATAGGGCCGATCGTTCACGTAGGGCTCGAGGCCCTGGGCGCGGCGCTGATTGCGGTGCCGTGTCGAGCCGAAGGGGTCGACCTCGACATACGTCGTCGCCGTGCAGCGCTGCGCAGTGGCCTCCGGGTAGAAGACATGCGCGCGCCCGAACCCGACATCGACCGAGCGCACACGATCAGGGTGCTTGTGCAGCAGGTACCCCAGGTCGGTGGCGACAGGCGTCGTCGAGGTCAGCGATACCAGCATGGCTCAGCCATTCAACCCGCGGCCCGCCCCAGTCGCAAGGACCAATGCCCAGACACTCACCGACCGAGACACGCTGGGGTGAGCGGTCAGTGGGGGGTGGGTTCGTCGCTCAGCAGGCGGAGCGCGTGGGGCACGACATCCAGAACGGCCTCGGTGCACTCGACGGCGCCGCGGGGCGATCCCGGGGTGTTGAGGATCAGGGCGCTGCCGCGGGTGCCGGCGACGGCGCGTGAGAGCCGCCCCAGCGGGTTCACCAGGCGCATGGCCTCGGAGAGCCCGGGGGCGAGGCGTTCGACCACCTGTCGGGTGCCTTCGGGGGTGAGGTCGCGGGGGCCGAACCCCGTCCCCCCGGTCGTGAGGAGGAGACCGGCGAAGCCGTCGGTCATGTCCACCAGCGCCCCGGCCACCGATTCGGTGCCGTCGGCGACGGCGCGCCGCTCGACCACCTCGTAGCCGGCACCTGCCAGCAGCTCCTCGAGGGCCTCGCCGGAGCGGTCCTCCCGGGTGCCGGCGATCACCCCGTCGGAGACGGTGAGCACCTTGGCTCGAAGACCGGCGGCACGCAGGTCGGTCACGCTGCGACCCTACCGGGGCGGCGCATGGCGCGGTAGCGAGCGCCGCACTGGATTCCGGCCTTCGCCGGAATGACGCGCTGGGTGGTGCGCCGCTGTCGAGGAGGACCACGGCCGCCGAGCCGCACTGGATTCCGGCCCTCGCCGGAATGACCCACATGTGCGGCTGCACGCCGACAACGGTGCCAGCGGGGCGGGTCACACTGGAATCCGGTCCCCGCCGGAATGACCCACATGTGCGGCTGCACGCCGACAACGGTGCCAGCGGGGAGGGTCACACTGGAATCCGGTCCCCGCCGGAATGACCCACTGGGTGGTGCGCCGCTGTCGAGCGATGACTCCTGGGTTCGGAGGCGGCGGTTGTCGGTCGTGCCTCAGGTGCCGAGGCGGCAGGCGGGGCCGAGGCGGGCGCCCCGCTGCCACTGGTCCGCCGGCAGGGCCCGCCGGCCGGCGGCCTGCACCTCCTCGAGGCGCAGACCTCCCGCTGCGGTCCCCACCACCAGCCCGTCGAGGAGGCCCGGTGAGCCGCTGTGCGACGGGGCCACACCGGCACGGAGGATCCGCAGCCGCTCGCCTGCCAGCGTGGTCCAGGCACGCCCGAGGCGGACGCGCCGGTGCAGTTCGACGGCGGGGCGGTCCCAGTCGAGGCGCAGGTCCTCGTCGGTGACCTTGTCCGCCCAGGTGACCTCCCCCTCCTGCGCCACCGGGTCGCGCGGTCCGGCGCGCAGCAGATCCACCAGCAGCGGGCAACTCCGCGCCACGAGGCGCTCGCGCAACTCGGCGAGGGTCTCGTCGGGGCCGATGGGCGTGGCCGTCCGGGCGTAGAGCGGGCCGGCGTCGAGGGTCTCGGTCAGCGCCATCAGGCTGACGCCGGTGGTCTCGTCGCCCGCCAGGATGGCTCGCTCCATCGGGGCGGCGCCGCGCCAGCGCGGCAACAACGAGAAATGCACGTTCAGCGCCGGCAGCGCGTCCAAGACGTCGTCGCCGATGAGGCGCCCGTAGGCGACCACGACCGCACCGTCGCTGCTGTGGACCGCGGCGACCGCCTCGGAAGGATCGTGCGAGACCGGTATGCCCAGTTCAGCAGCAGATCGGCCCACCGGACTGGGCTCGAGCGGGCCGCGCCTGGAGCGGCGACGATCGGGGCCGGTCACGGCCAGCGTGACCTCGAAGCCGGCGTCACGCAGGGCGCGCAGTGGCGGCACGGCGAGCTGCGGCGTACCGAAGTAGACGAGCCGGCGAACCGTCGCCGGCCAGGGGGTCACGCCGTCACTCGCCAGCGCGGAGGGAGGTGAAGTCGGAACGAAGTCGATGGCGCCGCGGTTTTCGAGGTCACGCCGTCACTCGCCGGCGCAGGGGGACGGGACGTCGGCAGACGAAGTCGATCGCGTTGCGGTCCTCGGGTCACGCCGTCACTCGCCGGCGCCGAGGGAGGGGAGGTCGGCGGACGAAGTCGATCGTGCTGCGGTCCGCAGGGTCACGCCGTCACTCGCCGGGGCCGAGAGAGGGGAAGCGGTGGCCGGAGGCGATGTGACGACCGCGTACGCCACGTCACGCCGTCACTCGCCGGCGCCGAGGGAGGGGAAGAGCCCCGCCCCGGCGGCGCTGAGGCCGCGGCGGCGCAACTCGATGAGCGCGGCGCGGCGCCGCTCCGGGTCGAGCCGCTCGGTGAGGAGCACGCCGTCGAGATGGTCGATCTCGTGCTGGATGAGCCGGGCGAACAGGTCGTCGGCCTCCACCGTGACCTCGTTGCCGTCGAGGTCCACGCCCGACAGGGCGATCGTGCGGGGGCGCTCGATCTCCCAGGAGTAGCCGGGCACCGAGAGGCAGCCCTCCTCGAAAGTCCAGGTGCCGTCGCTCCCGGTGATGACCGGGTTGAGGATCACCCCGCGCCCGCAGGTCTCGGGCTCGTCGTAGACGAACAGCCGCTTGCGCACGCCCACCTGCGGCGCCGCCAAGCCGATCCCCCGCGCCGCATACATGGCGGTGAACATGCTGTCGCAGAGCCGGGCGACCGAACCGTCGATCTGGGTGACGTCCGCCGCCTTCGAGCGCAGGACCGGGTCGCCGAACAGACGGATCTCCACGCCGTCGAGGCTAGCGAGCACCGCAGCGACCGGGGGCGCCGCCGGCCGGCGCTCGCCAGCGGCGGAGAGATGGGAGGTCCGGAGCGATCCCGGCGCTGACCGGGGTCGCCGGGCGCACGGGTATCGTCGGCGGGATGGCCGGGGCGGATCACTACTTCTCGCCGAGCCCCGGCTCGCGGCGGCACGAGCGCACCGTCACCCTGCGGTTGCAGGACGTGACGCTCGACCTGCGGACCGATCGGGGGGTCTTCTCCGCCGGCCGCATCGACCCCGGCACCCTCCTGCTGCTGAAGCACGCCCCGCTGCCCCCGGCGCGGCCGGGCAACGGCAGCGAGGCGGCGGCCCGCACGGTGTTGGCCGACGTGGGCTGCGGTTACGGGCCCATCGCCGTCACGCTGGCGCTTCGGGCACCCCACGCCGCCGTCTGGGCGATCGACGTCAACGAGCGGGCCCGTGAACTGGCTGCCGCCAATCTGGCCACGGCCGGCGTGACGGTCGGCGGGGGTGAGAGGCAGGCAGCAGACAGTGCGCGGGCAGGTGACGGCGGGCAGACAGCAGACAGCGCGCGGGGAGGAGACGGCGCGCGGCCAGAGAACGGCCAGCGGGGCCGGGGCGGCGGGCAGGCAACGGTGTGCGCTCCGGAGGAGGTGCCGGCGGCGCTTCGCTTCGACGCCGTTTACTGCAATCCCCCGGTGCGCATCGGCAACAGGGCCCTCGACGAACTGCTGCGGGAATGGTTGAGCCGCCTGCGCCCCGGCGGGTTCGCCGTGCTGGTGATGCACAAGAACCTGGGCGCTGACTCGCTGGCGCGCCGCCTGGCGGCCGCCGGCGCGGCGCCCCGGCGGCTGGCCGTCGGCGGCGGCTACCGGGTGCTGCAGGTGCCCGCAGCGGAAGACCGCTGAGAATGCCGCGTGTCGACTGTTCCGATGTCATTCCGGCGCAGGCCGGAATCCATATGCCGGAAGCTCCGCGTGTACCAGCCATCGATGGCGAGGCACTCTCTCCGAGGAAGGCCGAGCCATAACTCATCCCGAGCGCCCCCGCGTCCCCGTCGCCGGTATCGCCGTGTCACCGGACCACTACATCGGCGGCCGGCGGGTGTCCTCGGCGGAGACCTTCGAGGTCCGCTCGCCCCTGGACTGGTCGTTGAAGCTGGCCGACGTCTCCGCCGGCGACGCCGCTGCAGCCGCCGCCGCGGTCGGCGCGGCGTGCGAGGCGGCCGAGTCGTGGGCGGCGCTGGGACCGTCTGGGCGGGGCGTCCACCTGCGTCGCCTGGCGAGCGCCATCGATGCGGCGGTCGGCTCCCTGGCGGAGGTCGAGTGCGTGGACATGGCCATGCTGCTGGAGAGCCTGCAGAAGCGCGTGATCGCCCGGGGGGCGCGCAACTTCCGGGCGTACGCCGACCTGGCCGAGGCCTACAGCGAACGCGTCTGGTCCTCGAACGGCACCGACAACCGCGTGGAGCGAATGCCCGCGGGGCCGGCGGTCGTCATCACCCCCTGGAACGCCCCGTTCATGCTGGCCACCTGGAAGGTGGCGCCCGCGCTGGCGGCGGGCAACACCGTGGTGCTGAAGCCGGCGGAGTGGTCGCCGCTGTCGGCGAGCGTCCTGGCCGACCTGGCGCACGAGGCCAGGCTGCCGCCCGGGGTGCTGAACGTGGTGCAGGGCCGGGGCACCGAGGCGGGCGCCGCGCTCGCGGCCGACGATCGGGTGCGCCGCATCTCCTTCACCGGATCGCCCGAGACGGCCCGGTCCATCGGCGCGGCCGCGGCCGCCAACATCGTGCCGTTCACCGCCGAGCTAGGCGGCAAGGGGCCGCTCATCGTCCTCGAGGACGCCGACATCGAGGCCGCCGCCCGCACCGCCGCCGGGCAGTACGACGACTCCGGGCAGGTCTGCCTGGCCGGCACGCGCCTGCTGGTGGCCGAAGGCGTCCTCGAGGAGTTCCTGGAGCGGTTCGACGCCCACACCGACGCCCACGTGCTGGGCGACAGCCGCGACCCGGCGACCACGGTCTCCCCCCTCATCCATCCCGACCATCTGGCCCGCGTCGAGGGCTTCGTGGAGCGGGCGCGCCGGGCCGGCGACACTGTGCTGCGAGGCGGGCGCCGTCACCGGCCCGACGGCCTCTGGTACGAACCGACGCTGATCCGCCCGGCGAGCAACGAGAGCGAGATCGTGCAGAGGGAGGTGTTCGGCCCGGTGCTCACGCTGCAGACCTTCGCGGACGAGACCGAGGCGGTGCGTCTGGCGAACAGCACGCGCTACGGGCTCTCGGGCGTGGTCTTCACAGGCTCGCAGGAGCGCGCCGAACGGGTCGGGCGGGCGGTGCGGGCCGGGACCGTGTGGGTGAACTGCTTCCTGGTGCGCGACCTCGCGGCCCCGTTCGGAGGCTGCGGCATCAGCGGCCTCGGCCGCGAGGGCGGCGACTATGCCCTGGACTTCCACAGCGACCTGAAGACCGTGCAGGTCCGCCAAGGCACCACCTCCTAGCCTGGCCGCCCCCTATGACCTCGACCGCACCGCCGACCCCGCCCGAGCGGCAGCGCGAACTCGTGGAGCTGGTAGCCGACCTCGGCCCGGCCTTCGCGGAGCGGGCGCCGCACTACGACCGCGACGCCCGGTTCCCGCACGAGAACTACGCCGATCTGCGGGAGGCCGGGCTGCTGGGACTCTGCGTCCCCACCACCTACGGCGGCCTCGGCGCCGACTTCGCCACCTACGGGCTGGTGTCGGAGGAACTGGGGCGCTACTGCGGATCGACGGCGCTCACCTTCAACATGCACACCGCCACCATGCTGCTGTGCGGCCAGATCGCCGACGACCTGGAGATGTCGACCGGTGGGCGCGCCACGCACGAGCGGCGGCGGGCGGCCATGTACGCCGGTGTGGTCTCGGAGGGTCACATCCACGCCCAGCCGTTCAGCGAGGGGAACGCGCCGGGCGCCACCGCCGGGGTCACCACGACGGCGGTGCCCGCCGACGGCGGCTGGCGGCTGAGCGGGCGCAAGATCTTCGCCTCGCTCTCGAGCGCCGCCGACCGCCACAACGTGATCTGCGTCGCTCCCGACGACCCGACCATCCGGTTCATCAGCGTGCCGACCGACAGCGAGGGGCTCAGCTTCACCGGCGACTGGGATCCGCTGGGGATGCGCGGCACGGTGTCGCTGACTCTCCTGCTGGACGACGTGTTCGTGCCCGCCGACGCCGAGTTGCTGCCCCCCGGGGTCTTCGACCAGGTGGCGTTCCGCTGGCCGCACTTCTACCTGACCCTGTCGTTCACCTACCTGGGGATCATGCGCACCGTCGTGGATTTCACCGAGGACTACCTGGCGGGCCGCATCGGACCAGGGTCGCGCCGGGAGAACCCCCAGAAGCAGGCCGGCTGGGCGGAGATGCAGGTGTCCTACGAGCGGGCCCGCGCCCTGGCGTGGACCGTGCTGGCCGAGGCCGGAGTCGACCCATCGCCGGAACAGGTGCGCCGAGCGTGGGCTTCGATGGTGTCGACAATGGAGACCGCCCCCGAACTGGCGTCCCTCGCCGTGCGGGTCTGCGGCGGCCGCTCGCTGCTGCGCCCGCACCCTCTGGAGCGCCTCTACCGCGACGCCCGCTGCGGCGCCACGATGCTGCCGTGGAGCACCGAGGCCTGCCTGGACCGGCTGGGGCGGGCCGGGCTGTCGGACACCGGGACCGGCGAGCCCCACGCTTGAGCGGGCCGAGCGCCCCGCGGCGGGCGCAGATCCAGCCGCTGCCCTGGATTCCGGCCTACGCCGGAATGACGACGTGGCGGGCGGAATGGCGGAGTGGCGGGCGGAATGGCGGAGTGGCGGGCGGAATGGCGCAGGGACGGTGACCGGGGTCAGGCCCGCCTCACGCGCACGGGGAGGTGCTTCACCCCGCTGATGAAGTTGGACCGCAGCCGTTCGGGGGCACCCGCCGGCTCGATGGCGGACACCCGCGGCAGCAGCTCCTCCAGCGTGAGGCGCACCTCCATGCGGGCCAGCCACGCCCCGAGGCACAGGTGCGGGCCGTTGCGCCCGAAGGCGACGTGGTCGTTGGGTGTGCGGGCGATGTCGAAGCGGTAGGGGTCGTCGAACTTGCGCTCGTCGTAGTCGGCGGCGACCCACCACATCACCACCTTGTCGCCCTCCCGGATCAGCCGGCCCCCCACGTCGATGTCGGTAGTGGCGGTGCGGCGGAAATGCATCGTGACCGTGGTCCAGCGCAGGATCTCCTCGGTGGCCACCGAGATCAGCGACGGGTCCTCCCGGAGCCGCTCGAGCTGCTCGGGGTGGTCCAGCAGAGCCTGCAAGCCGCCGGTGACGGTGTAACGGGTGGTGTCGTTGCCGGCGGCCACGAGCAGCGCGAAGAAGTTGTTGAACTCCAGGTCGCTGAGCGGTGAGCCGTCGGAGGTGGGCGCCAGCAGGCGGCTGATGACGTCGTCGGTGGGCCGCTCGCGGCGCAGCGCCGCGGCCTCCTGGGCGTAGCGGAACACCTCCAGGCCGGCTGGGCTGCGAAAGGGGATGAGACGGAACTCCTCGGTGTCGGTGAGGTCCACGACGTGGTCGGTGTACTCCGGGTCGGTGTTGGAAAGAAGTTGATCGCCCCAGACCACGAGTTGCTCGGCGTCGCTGTCGGGGACGCCCAGCAGGCGGCCGAGCATGCGCATCGGCAGTTGCCGGGCGATCTCGGTGACGAAATCGAACTCCTCGTGCTCCAGCGCCTCGAGGATCACCGTGCGGGCCAGGTCCCTGATGGCGTCCTCGTAGCCGTCGACCGTCTTGCGGGTGAAGCCCCGGTTGACCAGCCGCCGCAGGCGAGTATGGGCGGGCGGGTCGAGTTCCATCATCGAGCGCCGCGCCTCGGTCTCCTCGGGGTCCATCTCCTCTAGCCGGACCCCCTCGGAGGAGGTGAACGTCTCCCAGGCCTGGTTCGCGCGGATGACGTCCGCGTAACGCGTCAACGACCAGAACCCCGATCCGTCGTCCTCGTCCCACCACGACACCGGATCCTCGTCCCGCAGCCGGTGGAAGGTGGCATAGGGCACGCCGGCGGTGAACGTGTCGTGGCTGGTGAGGTCGGCGTGGCCGTCGTCGCTGTCGGGGGTCCAAGGGTGGCGAGGAATCACCGGGGCGCGCGCTCCAGGGTCGTGCCGCCGTTCCAGGAGGTTCCCACGCTGCGCCAGTAGCCGCCGATCATCTCCTGAGGGGCGAGGCGGGTGAGCTCCTCGGTGGGCGAGTCGAAGACCTCCAGGGTGGCCTCACCCCGGAAGGCCGGGCCCAGCTCGGTGTCGTAGCCCCGCATGGTGACGATCTCGTGCAGGGAGTCGGCGCCGTCGGCTTCGATCGCGGGGAAGAAGCGATGGTGGAGCATGGGCAGTGCGTTCACGAAGCCGGCGCCGTCGCTGGGGCCGCTGATCTCGAAGGTGGCCTCGATGAGCCGCCGGCCCCCGGCCGCGCAGGTCGCCCCGAAGCGCCCGCCGGGCTGCAGCCGCGGCCCGGCCCGCCCGACCGTCACCGGACGCGTCAGCCAGATGTCGCCCAGCTTCTTGGGATAGCCCTGCACGTGGCCCCGCACCATGGCGAAGTCCTTGTCGACCCAGATGTAGACGCAGCGGCTGTAGGCAGTGTCCCGGTAGCGGCAGCGCACCACTGCGAAGCACTCCTTGTACTGCGCCCGGACGGGGTCGAGGAGTTCCTCGAATCCGTCGGAGCAGGACTGCCAGTCGGCCCACACCACCGCCACCGCGCCGGGATCCTCGGGCGCGGGCGCCAGCGGAGGCGGCAGCAACTCGGCCACGGCCTCCGGGTCGGTGCGGTACTCGATCGTGAGCAGATCGCCCGAGTAGTGCCACGGCGGCGGCGGGACGAGCCCGGCGGCGCCGGTCGCCGAGCGGGGGAACGTGAAACCCTGCAAGTCCGATCCGGACACGACTGCGAGTATATGCTTTGGCCCCTAATGATTTCGAGGGGTGTGCAGACACGATCGCGGGCGGCGGAGGTCTCGCAGCTGGTCAGTGGGTTCCGGCCCCGGATCGAGTCCGGGGCAGGCTCTTCGCCGCAACGACGCTCATGGGTCCGGCGAAGGTTGGCGGAGGTGACATGAGCGAGCGACGCCGGATCCTGCTGGACGGCTCCCCCACCACAGTCGTCCCTTCCGGCGACCGGCTCGTGGCCCCCGACGGCCGCTCGGTACACGAGTCCGACGCCGTACACCTGCCTCCGTCGGTCCCGACCAAGATCATCTGCGTCCATCTCAACCACGCCAGCCGGGTGCGGGAGTTCATGGCGAGGCTCCCGCCGGCGCCGACGTACTTCCACAAGCCCACCTCGTCGCTGCTGGCCCACCGCGGGCACGTCGTCCGCCCGGAGCGCTGCAAGTACCTCAACTACGAGGGCGAGGTGGTGATCGTCATCGGCCGGCCGTGCCGCAACATCAGCCCCGACGAGGCCGCCGGTTGCATCGCCGGCTACACCATCGGCAACGACTTCGGCCTGCACGACTTCCGGGACACCGACGCCGGCTCGATGCTGCGGGTGAAGGGCTCCGACACCATGTGCCCGGTGGGCCCGGGACTGGTGGAGGACTGGGACTTCGGTGACAAGACGCTGCGCACGCTGGTGAACGGCGAGGTGCGCCAGGAGGGCAACACGTCGGAGATGACCTGGGACATGCACTACCTGGTGGCCGACCTGGCCCGCACGATCACGCTGCTGCCCGGCGACATGGTGTTCAGTGGCACGCCGGCGGGTTCGCGCCCGGTGGCGCCCGGCGACGTGGTCACCGTGGAGGTGGAGGGTCTCGGGGCGCTGACCAACACCGTCGTGGCCGGCCCGCAGCCGGTGCGCAGCGACTGCGGCGCCCAGCCCAGCGAGTCGGAGGAGGTCGTCTCCACCGCCTTCGGCGGCGACTGGGAGTTCCGAGGCATCCGCCCGCCGCAGAAGGCCTGACACCGTCGCCGGGGCGAGCCGGCTAGTCGTCGTCGGTGATGGTCATGGTCGCTACTGGGCGGGCGAGGGTGGCGCCTTGGGGGTGGGTGAGTTGGACGGCGAATTGCTCGTCGCCT
>JAPOVS010000013.1 GCA_026708055.1 bacterium
CCCGCCCCAGCCGCGCCGTACCCGGCGCCCGATCCGCGGATCGCCGCGCCGGCCCAGGCGCATCCCGACGCCCCGCCCCGGCCCGCCTCCCCTGCCCGACCCCCGGAGGTCGCCGGGCCGCAACCCGTCGCCGGCGCCGCGCCGCCCACCGTGGCCCAGGCGCCGCCCCCCGCCGCCCCGCCGCCGCCACACGAGGTGCCCGGGCCGCCGCGATGACCTCGTTGACGGTCGCCTTCCTCGGCGCGCTGGCGGGCCTCGGCCTGCTGGTCTGCGCGCTGGCGTTCCGGCCGAAGCCGCCGAAGTCCGAGGCCCCCAAGCAGGAGCGCGGGCAGGCCGCGCTGCGCCGGTTCCGCGCCAGGGGCACCCGTGCCGAGGCCCGCCGGGCGCTCGCCGGGCGCTCGCTGCAGATCGCCCTGGCCGGCGGGTTCGCCGTGGCGGGCTGGCTCGTGACGGGCTGGCCGGTGGCGGCGATGCTGGGCGCGGTCGCTGGCTTCGTGGGCCCGCAGGTGATGCAGGCGCCGCGGGCGCGCCGCGCCGTGGCCGACGAGATCGAGGCCTACTCGCAGTGGGCCGAGCAGGTGCGCGACCTGGTGCGTGCCAGCGGCTCGCTGTTCGAGGCGGTCACCCTGTCGGCCGACAACGCCCCCGCCCGGCTGCGGCCCGCCGTCGTGAACATGGCCACCGTGGCCCGCACGCTGGGCCTGCCGCGGGCGCTCGACTGGTTCGCCGCCGAGATGCGCTCGCCGTTCGCCGACCGCATCGTCCTGGGCATGAAGATCGCCTGGGATTCCGGCGCGCGGGTCACCGAGGCGTTCGACAGCGCCGCCCGCGGCATGCGCAACGAGGTCGAGATGCGCCGCCGCAACGAGGTGGCCAACAGCCGGGCGTGGACGCAGGTGATGGCGATACTGTTCGTCACGTTCGTCTCGGTGTCGTTCATGTTCGTGTTCAACCGCGGCTTCTTCGACCCGTTCGGCACCCTCATCGGCCAAGTGGTCCTGCTGGGGGTGGGCGTGCTGATCTTCGGCAACGTGTTCTGGGTGCTGAAGCTGTCCGCTTCCAATCTCCCCAGCCGGCTGCTCGCCGACGAGCCCGGCGGCGTCGCGGCGGCCGCGCCGGCGGTCGCCGGGGACGGCGCATGAGCACGCTCGCCGTCCTCGCCGGCGCCCTCGGCGGGCTGGGCCTGCTGGGCGTCGTCACGGCGTTCCTGCGTCGTCCGACCCCCCGCAGCCTCGAGGAGGAGGTCCTGTTGGCCGAGGGCAGTCGGCGCTCGCCGCGCGACGCGCTGCGCCGGCTGATCGAATGGGGCCGGCGCCAGCTGCAGGGCGACGCCGCGCTCGTGCAGGACGCCCGCATGGTGGGGCGCAGCCTCGAGACCCAGGTGGTGGCCAAGTTCGCGGGGGCGCTGCTGGGCGGCCTCGTGCTGGGCGTCGGCGGCGGGCTCGGTCTGGGCCTCACCGGCATCAGCATGCCGGCGGCGGTCGTCGTCCTGCTGGCCGTGCTGGGCGCGGGGGTGGGCTGGTGGCTGCCCGACTCGATGCTGCGCACCGAGGCCGCCAAGCAGCGCGTCGCGTTCCAGCGGTCCGCCGAGGCGTGGCTCGAGCTGGCCGGTCAGCTGGTGACCGCCGGCGCCGACCCGTTCTCGGCGCTCACCACGGCGGCCTCCTACAGCGAGCAGCCGACCTTCGTTGTGCTGCACGACGCGCTGCGCGTCTCCGCGGCGCGCGGCGAGCCCCCCTGGACGGGGCTGCGCCGCTTGGCCGACGAGCGCCGGCTGCGGTTCCTCGACCCGTTCTGCGCCTCCTTCGAGATGGCCGGCACCACCGGCGCGGGCTCGCGGGAGACCATCCTGTCGCAGGTCGAGGCGGCCCGCTCGAAGGCGATGCACGAGGCCGACGCCGCCGCCGCCTCCTCCGGTGAGAAGATGGGCGCCCCTCTGGCGCTCATCGGCGGCGCCTTCATGGTCATCATGGGCTATCCCCCCTTGGCGGGCATCATGGACTCGGCCTCCCTCACCGGCCCGGGACTCTGACCCGCCCCGGTGACCTCACCGACCGCCGCACCCCCTACAAGCCCGAGTCGGAAAGGACTTTATATCCAGTATATTTCGATGTATACTCGTTTGATGGAGGTCAGCAGATCAGACTGGGAGGGACAAATCGTCGGCATACGGTCAACCGCTGCCGTTGATATGCCGACAATTCTCACTCCGCTCCAACCCTCGCCACGTGGCGGTTCCGGCACTTTTCTCGCTGCTGACAATAGCAACAATAGGTGGTGGATAAAGCCACTCAATAATCTACAGGGCGCGCGTGTCACTGTCACCGAGGCAATTGTCGGCGCTGCCGGCCGACTCATCGGTGCGCCCGTTTGCGAAACGAGAATAGTAGTACTTCCAGAGGAACTCCGAGGATGGGAATTCCGTCCTGGCAGTTTCCTTGAGCCCGGTCTAGCCCATGCATCTCGTGAGGTTCGGAGAGCGTTTGAGTTACGAACCTTGCAGCATCAATTGGCGTTCACACTCGGTTCTATTCCGAACGACTGGCCAGTGACTGACGTCGAGCTTGAGTGCGTCGGGTGGTTCCTTGAACGTCGATCGCAGGCAGTCGCATCCAGGCTTGAGGTGCTCACGAATGGAGATGGCACATGAAGTACGTCTATTCGCTGATACGATTCGTTCCAGATTCCGCACGAGGTGAGTTCATCAACGTCGGTGCCATTGCGGGTAGTGAGGAATCTTCTGACTGGGCCGTGCGCCAGATCGGCAATCCTGTCCGAGCGCGGGCTCTTGATGACTCGAACGCGCTTGATGCAGTATGGGCATTCATTGATCGACTTGGGAAAGAAATTGACCAGTATCAGTCAAGTCTAGACTCATTGTTCGGACCGCACCGTAGCCTTGACGAGGAGTGGGTTGCGCTGTTGCACCGAGATCATCGAAACGTTGTTCAATTGACATACCCGACGCCCATGGTCGCCGAATCTGCTGAAGGAGCTCTGGATACGATCTTTGATCTTATGATTGTCGATCCATCCCAACGCCGGTACCGTTTCCGAAAGAAGAATGAGGCAATTGCAGCGCTGCGCCGAGCGTATCGGGCGCATGAAATTGGTCAAGACAGTGAGATGTGCGAAGGAGTTAGGCTCTCAACACAACGTTATCAAGTACGCTTTGACTTTGCGATTACGAACGGTGAAACCCTTCAGTTAGCTCACGCATGGTCGTTTCAGGTTCCGAATCAAGACACTTTAGTAGAACAGGTGAAGTCGTGGGGATGGACCGTGCAAGATGCGCAGAGTAGCGGCGGGATGATCACAACTCAGGACGGGAAGTGCTTCGGTGTGTCTCATGACGTTGACGTCGAGGTTGTGTACATTCTGCCCGAACAATCTCAAGAGGCTCCAGCGTTGGCAGAGGCGATTAGCGTTTTCGAGTCTCTAGGCGTCAACCGAGTACCGCTAGAGAGCGTACGCCGAGTAGCTGAACGAGCGGCGGCACTTCTTGGAAGGTCGCCGTCGACTGGCGTTGGATTCTGACGAGATCGAAGGTATCGCCGGATGTACCCGCAATCAGGTTCAACCGTACGATCTCGGGTCGTGCTGGCGTCACGTGTGCGCGACTGGGCAAGTGCGCAGCGGCTTGCGGTACCGCGATCCGCCGCCCGCGATCCCGAAGCGGTACTTGTGGGCGATCGGCCGGCGGGGGTCGCCCGGCTCGGCCCGACCGAGGGTCACATAGAAGCCCCGGCCGTTGCACGGGCGGAGCTTGCGGCGCGACGGTCGAGCCGCCATTTTCATGGTCATCATGGGCTATCCCCCCTTGGCGGGCATCATGGACTCGGCCTCCCTCACCGGCCCGGGACTCTGACCCGCCCCGGCGACCTCACCGCCCGCCGCGACCCGAGCACCCGCCGAAGAGGCCCCTAGCCCCGACGCCGAGGACCGCCGCACGCAGCGTCGCGGGCTGGCGGCTGGCCGATGTTCGTCGCATTCATCATCGCTTCGCTTCTGCCCGCTGCCGCTCTCGTCGTCGGGCCTGAGCTTGGCGGGTTGGCGGCGGGGGGAGGCCGCTGACTTGGAGTTTTGTGTCGCGGGACGGCGTTGCGGCTGGTGTTTGTAGTGGCGACATATGCTTGCGTGGTTGGGTCAGCCGCTGCTCGAGTGGGTCGGCCAGCAGCGCACCGCCGCCGGCGGGTGCTCGTCGCGACGACTCCGGGCGTCCACGGTCGCAATCCTGATGAGACGGCGCAGCGCGCCAGCTACTTGCGCGTCCACGAAAAACGGGTAGGATGCTGACATTCCTCCCCGCCTTTCCGGCTAGCCGGGAATGGCGGGGCTTATCTTTTTCGTGAGGTGATGGACTGGTGACGCGCATCGCGGTCTTCCTTGACTACCAGAACGCCTACCACGGAGCGCGGGAGGTCTTCGGCGACCCATCGACCGACCCGCCGACGATGGGGCACGTCAACCCGCTGAGGCTGGGATTGCTGCTCACGCAACTCGGCGCGGAGGGCGACCCGAACCGTGAGTTGACCGCTGTGACGGTGTACCGGGGCCGGCCCGGCGCCAAGAGCCACCCGAACCTACAGTCGGCCTTCGACCGCCACGTCACCGCATGGCAGCAGATGCCGTTGGTCACAGTCAGGAGCCGACCTCTCCGCTACCAGCCGACTGCCTGGTCGCACGGTGCTCCGTCCGAGTGGCCGACGGCGGCTGGCCTTGTTACTCCGACACCGGTGGTGACCGGCCGGTGGTGGTGTTGCTGCACCACCCTGGTCCCGCTGGAGACCGCCACCCTGGCCGCCGAGCACCTCACCGAACTGGACCTGCACCAGGTCACGCTGGTTTGCAACGACTGGCCGCGCGCAGCGCGTCATCCCTGCAATCGCCCAAGCAGTCACAGAGAGTCCGTCCTGTCAATCGTGTGGACCCGAGGACAGGAGCGAGCGCCTGCCCTGCCCTGCAGATGAGCGAGCTCCGCTCACGACGGCACTAAGGTAAAGGCGTGCGCTCGAGTAGCCATACTGCGCTCGGGCCCCCCTTCTCCTCTCGGTGGCGACACGTCCCTGGAGGAACGTGGAGAATTCGCCTCGCCGGACATCAGGTCGTGGTGACTGAAGTGTTCTGGGCCTATTGGTACCTGGCAGCCGAACGACAGCGGATGTTCTTTCGGCGAGTCATCGGCGAGCCTGGTCCTTGGACCGACGATCGTGTCCTTTCTCAGCACCGCTTCACGAACGCCTACCGGGCGTCGGATCGAGTCAGTCAGTATCTGCTCCATCATGTGATCTACGACCAAGATCGCGATTCCGTCGACACGACTCTCCGAGTTCTGCTCTTCAAGATCTTCAACCGTATCGAGACCTGGGAGCATCTTGTATCCCGCGTTGGCGAACCTAATGCGAGTTCGTTCGATCCCGACGAGTATGCTCGAGCCTTGGACGAACTATTCGACTCTGGTCATCGTCTGTACTCTGCTGCCTACATCATGCCGAGTCCGAGACTCCACCACCCGCGGAAACACCATAACCACCTCAATCTATTGCAGACTCTACTGGAGAGCGGCTTCATTAGCTCTCTAGCGAACGCGAGATCACTCGAGGCCTTATACCTCAAGCTGTGCACAGTGCCTTCATTCGGCTCATTTCTCGCATATCAATATGCGATAGACCTCAACTACACAACGCACTTTGACTTCGACGAAATGGAATTCGTTGTCGCCGGCCCGGGAGCCCTCCGGGGCATCGGTAAGTGCTTCGAGAGCACGGGATGCCTTGATCCCGAGAGAATTGTGGACTGCATGGCAGAGTCGGCGCACCAATTCCTAGGCTCGGGTTCAGAGCCATTCCTGAGTCTGTTCGGCCGGCCGCTGCAGTTAGTCGACTGTCAAAACCTCTTCTGCGAGGTGGACAAGTTCGCGCGAGTTCAGCATCCAGCACGGTCTAATGGTGGTCCGACTCGAATCAAGCAGCGGTACCGACCTGATAAGCGGCCACTGGCTCTCGGGTTCCCGCCGAAGTGGGGATTGCCTTGGAGTGCGGACGCCCCCACCGTCGTAGCCGAGGTGCCGCGGGATGATCTGCGGGCTCTCGGTGGTCCGCTCTCGCTGGTGCTGAGCGGGTAGGGAGGGCGGCCACCCGCCTCTGACCGCGAAGACTGCCGAGGACCGCGCCCGAACGGACCGGGGCGGGGTGCTTGCATGTCGATGTCGGGATTGCTAACATAGATGTTATGGAAAGCGACATCCCTTCGGGGGCACTGCCCCCTCCGCTGCCGAATCGCTCGACCCGCGAGTTGGGTGCCCCGGAGTTGTGCGCGATGGCGCGCACAGAATTGCAGAGCCATCTTGAATCGCTGCTCAGGGTTGGAGCGCCCAACTGCTCCCTCGATGAACCGGCTGGTGATGGCTCTCCCCGCGTCCCCAGTTTGGTGTCTGTCTGGTTGATCAGCCAGGTCGGTCAGATTGTGGGAACACCGAGGCTGGTGAAGCTGTCGGCTGTGCAGAGAGAGGACCTTTGCAGTCTCGCCGGTGTCGCGCGGGTGGCTCGTGGCGCTCTCGATTCGCTCGCTGCGGCAGCCTCGACATCATGAGTCACGCGCTGCGGCCGGTGGCCACGCTGAGTGAGGCATGGCTATTGGGGCTTGAGCATGCGCTGAAGTCATCCGAGGGGCGAATGGCCCATCTCGTCACCACGATCGAACATCCGGGAGTTGAGCTACCGGAGATCCGCGAAGGCTTGGACTGCGCGTTGGGCCGAGCAAACTCACCCAGCGTCGACACAGTGGCGCAGACGATCTTCCCGAAGTCGCTTTACCGAGACCCCGGAGAGATCTGGTCGCCAGGAATGCCCCGATCGCTCGAGCGGAAACTCGATGCCGCCGCGAACGACCTCTACGACAGATATCTCTCGATGCTCCCGATTCTCCTAACGGATCGAGCCAACAGCCGCGGCACATACTTCTCGCGCATGATCAGTTGGCCCGGAAAAGGGATCGGAGGCGTAAACCAGATTAGCCGAAGGATCCGGCGCATTCGCAACGAGTTGACAAATGAGCGGTCAACTCACAACACCCTTGACATCGATCTGTCCGCGGATTGCATCAGGGATGCCGAACCTTCTCAAGGGACTCAGATCTACGCGGCAACGGATGACCGCACTCGTGGGTTCCCATGTCTCGTCCATATCGATTTCACTCTGCTTGGCGGGGTGCTTCACTGCGTGGCAGTCTACCGCCATCATTACTTCGTCGAGAAGACTTACGGCAACTACCTCGGCTTGTCCTGGCTTATGCAGTTCCTGTGCCAGCAGAGTGGCGTGACACTCGGCGAGCTCGTGATTCATTCGACGCTCGCTGACGCTCAACCTAGCCACAAAGCACGTCCTCGAGATCTCGTGATGGAATTCTTGCCCGAGCTAGCCGCCGACACGGCAGATAGCAGGTGGTGAGACTCCCTGTGACTTGCCCAACTCGAGCTGACGAAACTCGCGATAAGCCACTAACCGACATTGTCGGAGTCGGGATCGACTTGGTTGATGTTGGCAACATGCGTGACCTTCTCACGTCGGGAGGTGACGCTTTCCTCGATTCGGTCTGGACTGAAAGAGAACAACGAGATTCGGAGGGCAGCCCAGAGCGTCTTGCCGGACGCTGGGCTGCCAAGGAAGCGGTCATGAAAGCGTTAGGACACGGCCTCGGTGACGTTGACCCGATCGATATCGAAACCGTCCGTCTCGATCGCGGCGCTTTAGAGGTTCGACTGCACGAGAGCGCTGCCACGGCAGCACGACTAGCCAGGATTCATAGAGTTCTTGTGTCGATCTCCCATGAGAGTGGGTGGGCCGTTGGGTGCGCGATCGCAATCGGTGTCGCCGTGGATGAAAAGGCGGACTCGTCAGAGGAAGGACAACTAGAGGAGGACGAATGCGTGACCAGCAGGAAGACAGGGCCATCATCGATGAGATCGAGCAACGAGAACTCGGTGCGCGACTGCGCGAATCTCGAGAGTACATAGGTCTCCTCCAAGAGGATGTTGCAGCGGCGTTGGGAATCCCTAGGGCCAGTGTCTCGGCGCTCGAAGCCGGTAAGCGACGCGTTACGTCCCTAGAACTCCGCCGACTTGCTCGACTCTATCGTCGGCCGGTCGGATGGTTTCTCGGTGACGAGGAGCCCGAAGTTGACACCTCAGCCCCGTTGTTCCGAGCAACTGCCTCCTTGTCCGAGAACGACAAGGTGCAAGTGCTGCGATTCGCCGAGTTTCTCGCGGGCGCTGGCCAGCCCGGGCCGGCGAGTGATACAGACGATCAGGGCTAGCCTCACATGACCACTGACTTCCACATGAGACGACTTCAAGCGGCAGCGGCTGCTATCGGGCTCCTCGCAGATACCGGGACCGATCAAGAGAGACAGATCGATGTGTTCGGTCTCTGCGAACGACTCGGATTGTGGCTTGCCTTCTTCTCACTGGACGATCTGCTCGGCGCGTTCATTCCAGAAGGCTCAGGCGGGATCCTCGTAACTACCGAACGCCCTGTAACCATGCAGCGCTACACCGTCGCTCACGAACTAGGCCATTGGCGGCTCGGCCATACAGAGGGCCCGGCATTGGACAGTGAGAAACAAGTTCATGGGGAAACCACAAGCGAGACGGAGTTGCTCGCTCAGATCTTCGCCTCCGCGCTCCTCATGCCTCCCCCTCTCATCTTCGGAGTGCTGCGACGGCTCGAAGTTCGTTCAGAACTGCTACCGATACACGCCTACACGGTCGCCCGCGAGGCAGGCGTCAGCTATGAAGCGGCAGTCCGACAACTCGCGAATCTCGAGATCATTGTCCCAAGTCAGATCCCCGAGTTGCTGGACACGGCGCCTCTCAGGATCAAGACCGAGATTGGAAACGGCCAGCGGCCGATCGTCGGAACGGCCGATGTCTGGCACGTTGACGAGCAGTGGGATGGCCACCGAGTCTCGGTGCGCGTCGACGACGAAGTGATTATCGCGCTCCCAGAGAATCGGAGCACTGGGTACAGGTGGGAGTTCGAGGGACACGAAGTCTTCCGGGAGGAACAACCTCCACCGCTGGCCCTGACCCCAGATTCAGCCACGGCGGCTTCTGAACTGCTGGCCGGACGGGAAGCTCTTGTACAGAGCATCGGAGCAGGCGAGAGGCATCCTGAAGCTCCACCCCGCTGGGATGCCGCCGAACCCGTTCACGCGGTGCAACCCGCGTTAGTGCACCCGGATGTCGAACTTGACGAGGGCGTGACTGTTGTGAACGACACGTACGTGAGTACACGCGCCCCTGACCTGCACGCAGAGGATGCTCGCCGCTCAAGGAAGGAGCAACTCAAAGCCGCGAGCGGTGATCAAGCTGCGGAGTTGACTAGCCCGGCGTCGCCGACGATCGGGGCAACCGGGCGGCGCGTGCTCCGAGTTCGATTCCAAAGGCCGGGGTCGATCCCGCTGCGCTTGAAATATCGGTCGTCGTACAACGATGCCGCTCCACATGAGCGATACGTGCTCAGCGCCGAGGTGGAGCCTCGACGCCGCGAGTTCTCAATCGAGCAGCTCGTAACAGCAGAGGACGAAGCCTGGGCGAACGACGTCCGGCAACGCCAAGACCTGTACACCACTGCGGACCTCAGACCGCGGGCAGTTTAATCGGGCTAGTCCAGGCCGTGCGAAGTTTCGCCGCTCGTCGGGCTGCCAGTCTCGCTCGCCCGCCCGTCGACCTTCGTCCGTATCTGCAAGCCGATGAGTGTGACCAGGGGCCCCGCCCCCTCTGCCTTCCGTTCTCAGTGTCGGCGGCCCACGAAATGGTGCGATCCCTGGTGAGCACCACCGCGCCAGAGGAACTCGCGCCTGAACCCCTCTGGAGTCATTGTGTGCAGTCCGGTCAGGCGACTCCCCAGGGGACGACGCTCCACGCAGTCGGAGAAGCCCTATCCAGCGACGGTCAACCCGTCCTCTCGGCTCGGCGCTACAACCCACTACTCGGAATGGCAACCGAGGCGCCACCCGCCGCAGCGTTGTCGTCGACTTGGCACATAGCCCAGGTGATCGACATGCCACTCGCACACGATGGCGTCGAGACGCTCATCGACGATGCGCTGTCGCTGTCATTGCCTGTCGTCCTCGTGATCGAGGTGACGTCGCAATTTGAGAACCCGACAGCAGCAGGGGAGATCTCCGTACCGCCGCTGACATCACCGACGAACGACTACCACTCGGTACTCGCCGTCGGCGCGGCGACCGACGCCACGATATCGACCCGACGCCTCCTCATCCGCAACAGCTGGGGCCCGCGGTGGGGTGCGGGCGGGTACGGTTGGCTGCCTCTCGACTACCTCATCGGATTCGCTGTTCAGGCAGGCTTAGTCGATCCGGCAAGTTGTCGTAGCACACCACCTCCACAAAATGGTACAGCGTAGGAGGATGCACTGATGGACTCAGAGAATGCCCTAACGCTGTCCGAGTATCAGCGCCTTGCGCAGCGTACGGATCGATTTCCAGTCGATCCTGCAGGAACGACCGACCCTCGACTAGGCCCACTACTCGGTCTCGTTGGGGAGATTGGCGCTCTGCTGGCTGGCTACAAGAAATTCCTCCGCGACGGCTCTGCTTACGAACTCTTTCAGGACAATGTGGAGGAAGAGTTGGGCGACATACTATGGTACCTGGCGAACGCCACTGAGAAATTCGGGCTATCGCTTGATGTAGTCGCCGCAAAGAACCTTCAGAAGACGTCGGATAGATGGATATCGCGTCGTGACTCGCCATTGCGCAAACGGCGGCCTTCCGACCACTTCGACGCGGGATATCGTCGTACTGAACAACTCCCACGCACCTTCACCGTAGAAATTCGCTCAGTCGAAGATCCCCACAAGCCCGAGCCGATGATCGAACTGGTGTGGAAAGGCAAAAAAGTTGCGAGTCGCTTGGGCGATAACACCTACGAGGACAGCGGATACCGATTTCATGATGCCTTCCATCTCGCAAACGCAGCTGTCCTCGGTTGGTCGCCCGTCGCACGTTCGCAGATTTTCGTACGAAAGCGCAAGAGCAATCCAACAGTAGATGCTGTGGAAGACGGAGGGCGAGCGATAGTCATCGAGGAAGCAATCGCCGCTCTCATGTTCGCATATGCACAACGGCACAACTTCCTCGAAGACATCACGAGGCTCGACTTCCAACTGCTGAAGACGTTCCAGACGTATACTGCTGGCCTTGAAGTCACCACTCGGGCGCTTTGGGAAGTAGAGGATGCGGTTTTGCAAGGTTTCGCAGTATGGAGACAGCTACGAAAGAACAGCGGTGGCATCGTACGCGGTGACTTGAGTCGATGCTCGCTTGAGTATGTCGGACCACTTCGTCACTCGTGACTCGCTAATCGTATGACGTGACCCCAACCGGCATCGACACCCAAGTCGAGTGTGTAAACCACGAGATGTCCGGCATCTCAGGCCTGTGGGCCGCCGGACCGCCAGCGACATGCACCTGGACAGCTGGTGCAAACGGCACTAGGCCCAGCGATGTGACGAACGGCCGATGCCTGCTGGTACGCGGGGCTTACACCGCAGGCTCGTCAAGTTCGCGAGCCACTTGTGTAGTCACCGTGACCTAACCGCGTAGTACGCCGGCTCGGGCCGGTGCTCCCATACCGGGGCCGGAATCCCCACCCGGCAGCGACCCGACCCCGCACACGTTGAGACCGCCGCCGCCCGGACGGGGCGCGCGGGCCGCTCAGGCGGTGCCGGAGACGACGAGGGTGACGGTCAGGTCCAGCACCGTGCGCCCGAGTCGCCTGAGCGTCTGCACGGACGGCTGGCGAGACCTTCCGTCGTCTGACTGGCGGTCCGCCATTCCATGCCTTCCACCTCGCCCCTCAGCTTCTCGAACTGCCCCTCCGTGGCCCGCTCTTCCATGGCCACCATCCCGCCGCGGAGTTCAGTCCCGGTCTTGCTGCGTGTCGGTGGGTTGGTCAGAGCGTCGGGGTGTGCGAGCACGTAGTGGTCGTGGTTATCGGCGTACGGTCGTACGTATAGCCTCGCTTTGTCGTCGGGGAGGCGGTCGAATCCGCACAGCGCGAGTGGTTGCGCTGTGCGGAGCGGATATAATGCGTTCTCACTGATCGTTCGACGAAGAACCGAGGTAGCCGATGTTCGTCACATTCATCATCGCTTCGCTTGTGCCCGCCGCCGCTCTCGTCGTCGGTGTCCTGTTGCGGCGCCGGTCGCCGGGGCTTGTCGCCGATTTGCGCGGCATCGCGCTGCAGACGGTCATCATCATGGTCGTGCTGCTCGCCATCGCCGGGGCCGTGGCCGGGGTCCTGTTGAACCGGGCCAGCGACGTGACCGGCGAACTGGAGGCCGCGGACGTATCCGCCACCCGCATCGACAGCGCAGTCGAGTGTCACCGGCACGAGATGGGGACGGGAGGTTCGGCCATTGGGGGCGATTGGAATGGGACCGCGGGGACATGCACCTGGACAGCTGCCGCCGTCGGCATCAACCCTCCGGACGTGACGAACGGCCGATGCGTGCTGGTAGGCGGGACCTACACTCCAGGCCAGACCAATATGAAAGCCAAGTGTGTCGTGACGGCGTGACCTAACCGTGTAGTACGCCGGCTCTAGTACGCCGGCTCGGGCCGGCGCTCCAATACCGGGGCCGGAATCCACCCGCTGAGCACTCCCGAGCCCGCCCACGTAGAGACCGTCAGCGCCCCGCCGCCCGGACAGGGCGCGCGGCCGCTCAGGCGGTGCCGCTGAGGGCGCCGGAATCCACCCGCTGAGCGCCCCGGCCCGGCACCTTGAGACCGCTGCCGCCCGGCCGGCGGTCCGCCCTTCCGTGCCTTCCACCTCGCCCCGCAGCTTCCCGAACCGCCCCTCCGTGGCCCGCCCCTCCATGGCACCATCCCGCCCCTCCCCGTCTTTCCGGCGCAGAGCCTGTCCTGGGCTTGATCCCGGCCCGCCCTCCATCGTCATTCCGGCGAGGGCCGGATTCCAGAGCCCCCCGCAGCCCTGCGCCCCTCGCCATTCCGGCGAAGGCCGGATTCCCCCCGGTCAGGCCCCGACCTGTGCCAGAGTCTCATTCCGTCATAGAGCGTTAGCGGATAGGCGATTGCCGCTGACCAGCAGTCCCGATCCGAGTGCGCTCTTGACTTCCTGCCGGTGCCGACGGATGCACCAGTAGAAGAGCAAATCCCCCGGTCAGAGGCTGTCCACACGCGTCTGATCGAGGGCAGGGCCGCGTGGGCCAAGTGTCGGGCTACAACTCGATGACGGGGCGGTCGTCGACTGCCGCCTCTAGGAGGTCGCGCATATCGGCGAGCGGTAGGTGTGCGGCCTCCACGAGCGACTCGGTCGTCAGCCCCGCTTCTACCTCCGTCCGGCGGACAGACCGCTCGAGGAGGAGTGGAGCCTCGGGCGCGCCCATCTCGCGATCGCCTGGCTCTTGTCGTCGCCATCCTCGGAAGGACATGTAGCGCATCGCTGTCTGGTAGGTGTCCGCTGAGATGATCCGGAGCGCCCGTGCCCGGAAGAGGAGTGCCGCGATCGAGACGCCCCAAGTGCGCTTCATCTCGGCGAGCCGCGACCAGTCCGGCGCATCGAGCCGTCGGGGCAATTCTTCCCGAGCGCTGGCTTCTGGCAGCAGAAAGGCGGCGGCGAAGTTGTGCGCCTGCTGCTCCGTCTCCTTGGTGCCGGGCTCCGCCCCCGCGTGCATCACCAGATGGCCCAACTCGTGGCCGGCGTCGAACCTCGACCGGACGTAGTTGTCGGACTTGTCGTCGGTCAGCAGCACGAGAGGGCGGCGCCCGATTCGGATCGAGAAGGCGTCCACGGCAGAGTTCCCCATTTTGAGCCGAGCGACAACGATCCCGTGGCGCTCCAGTGAGCGGACGACATGTGGGACGGGCTCGTGGCCCAAGCTCCAGACACTCCGGACCTGCTGGGCGATGTCCTCGATCTCCTCGCGCGCTGCGCCTCGGGCGGCCTGCAGGGTGGGGACAGCGACCTCTGGGATACGGACGTGCTGTTCGAGGGCGGCGACGAAGTCGCTCAGCAGCAGAGCCTGGGCACTCGCCCGCCGCCGTTCCCGAACGCTCGTTGAACGGAGGTTGCGGAAGTAGGTCACGGGTTGGCCGCCCGCTGGCCACTGCGCCGAGAAGAACGTCAGCGGCACGCCGAGCGTAGTGGCCAATTGCTGCACGGTGGCGGGTGAGGGCCGGAGCTTGCCCGCCTCGATCTGACTGAGCGCGGGCGGGGAGATCGCGTGACCCATCTTCTCCACGACGTCGCGTTGCGTCAGCCCCCGCAACTCGCGGGCGACCCGAATGCGGTCCGGGAGCAGTGGTCCAGACGGGACGGTGGGATCATCAGCCATCGTGTCTCCTCATACTATCGGCGACGGACTTGCCTGATGCTGACCATCAGTGCTAGAATATTAACTGATATAAGGATCGTCCGGTTGGATGGTCAGGGAGAAAGCGCCGCGGCACCACAGAGACCGCGGCGCGAGCGGTTCAAGGAGACGGAAGCACGATGCATTGCGAGCACAACATCCCGGAGACGAAGAAGGGCGCTGGCCACTGCGACATCCGCTCGGAGGTGAAGAAGCGCAACGGCAAGCCCAACTGGTGGTGCCGGACCCACGGCCTCGCAGCGTCGAACCCCGACGGGTCGCCGCTTGAGCGGTGCTCAGGGGCCTGGTTCGAGCCCGTCTCCGACGACATGCAGATCGAAGTCGACGCCGCGACCGGCGAGTTCGCTGCTTGGGGTGTGGTGCCTCCGGCCATTTCGATCGGCGAGGTCCGTTCGGAACCCGGAACGGTGCACAGCCACCTGCGCCGCGAGGCTGGTGGCGAGAAGATCATCGACGGTTCCTACGACATCGTGCGTGTCCACGCGGGCGAGGCTACTGAGACGATCGAAGGCATGGCCGCGCAGGCCTTCGCCCTCAGCGTTCTAACCGGGAACGACGTTCGACCGCTCGTGTGCCCGCACTGCGGCGAGGTGCACATCGACGAACTGAAGTTCGCCACTCATCCCCACGTCAAGCACCTCTGCAACTCCTGTGGGCGGAATTTCCGGGACCGCTCCCCGTCGATTTCGAACCCGCTGGGCGGGGCCCAGGACCGCCTCGGCCTGCCCGACCTGCAGCCGGCCAACCAAGTCGATCGTCGTCTCGAGATCCGCTCAGAGGACTACGGCGGAATTGCAATCTGGCCTACGAACCGAGCGATCGTTTCGACGATGTCTCGTGCCGAGGACAAGGGACTCCACATGCATGCGTGGTCGCACACCGGTCAGGAACTTCTCAACGAGACGTACTCGCCGGTGATACTCGACGGTGAGGTCCTCGACGAGGACCAAGTCCGCATGTTGACTGTCCAGCGCGTCCTGGCAGAGGGTGCGCCGATCATGGCGCTCGCCTGCGTCGAGTGCGGCGACTCGATCCTCAGTCCAACCGAGGGGTGGATTGAGCCTCGCACGCGACACACCTGCAACGCCTGCGGTACCGAGAACCGAACGCGCCGCAAGTCGCTCCTGAACCCACTCGTCGAAAAGTTGGTCTAGCGGCTGCCGACTGAATCGCCCTGGGTTTTGTGGAGGCCCCTGAGCTTGGAAGCGAGAATAGGGCCATGGAAGAAAGCAAGCAGCAGGTAGTGGGTCGTCCCGTCGGTATTCGGAGGTGGAGAAGGCCCGGGCGGTGCGGTTGGTGCGGGCGTTGCGCGCCGAGTCGGGCACAGACCGGGGCGCGGTGCGGCGGGTGGCGGACCAGTTGGGCTTCGGCGCCGAGTCGGTGCGCGAGTGGGTCCATCAGGCCGTCGTCGACGACGGTGGGGCGGCGGGCACCACGACGGCGGACCGGGCGCGTATCCGGGAGTTGGAGCAGGAGAACCAGGAGCTGCGCCGCGCGAACGCGATCTTGAAATCCGCGTCGGCTTTCTTCGCGGCGGAGCTCGACCGCCCACTGGTGTGATGGTGGACTTCATCGACGGGAACCGGCAGGAGTTCGGGGCCGGGCCGATCTGCGAGGTGTTGCCGATCGCCCCATCGGGCTACTACGCCCCCAAGAGCCGCCCGTCCTCGGCGCGGGCGCGCCGCGACGTCGCGCTGATCCTTCAGCTCGTGGCGCTGTGGCGGGCGAACTACAGCGTCTACGGGGCGCGCAAGCTCTGGAAGGCGGCCCGGCGGGCGGGCATCGACGTGGGCCGGGACCAGGCGGCGCGCCTGATGCGCCTCGCCGAACTCGGGGCGGCGCCGTCGGTCGGCACCGTCGGCGACAGCTACGACAACGCCCTGGCCGAGACCGTTAACGGCCTCTACAAGACCGAACTCATCCGCGGCCCCACCGGGGGTCCCTGGCGCAGCGTCGGTGGCGTCGAACTCGCCACCCTGGCCTGGGTGCACTGGCACAACACCCAGCGCCTCTACGGACACCTCGACGACGTCCCCCCCCCGCGGAGTTCAAGGCCGCCTACGCTGCCCACCAGACCGACCGTGAACCGGTTGGAAACCAACAAACCGAGCCTCCAACAAACCCAGGGCGATTCAGTGCCCAACCCCGACGGCGGGTGGGACGTCAAGCGCCGGGCGCCCAACGCTCGTCGGCACGCGCCCGAACCCAGGCTGAGGCCGAACAGCGAGCCAAGGAGACCGTAGGAAATCTGGGTGGTGGCGAGGTGGTGATTTACCGGCCTGACGGCAGAATCCGCGACAGCGACACGGTTCCGCCCGCCACGACCCTCATCCGCACAAAGACACGCGGCACTGAGCGGCTCGCCCCGTGGTCGGGCACGTACGGTGGGATCCGCGACTGCAGTGCCGTACACCATCGCAGCGTGATAGCGGAGGGGCTGGTGTCACACCCCGACGCCAAGATGGAGCGCACATGATGTCAGAGTCAACAACTCGCCAGTTGCTTGTTCGGAGCGGTGGCCGCTGCACGCTGTGTTACGGCGAGCTGCTCGCCTCCGAGTTCACGCAGCAGCCGGTCTACCTGGGCGAACGCGCGCACATCGTCGGCCGCTCCAGGAGCGCCAAGTCGCCGCGGGGAGAGCACGCTCTCCCAATCGATCGGCGGGACGACGCCGAGAACCTGCTGCTGCTCTGTAGCGCTTGCCATAGCGAGATCGATTCGCCACCAAACATCAGCACATTTTCGGTCCAGCGACTGCGAGAGTTGAAGCAGCGGCACGAGAGCCGGATTGCCCAGATTCTCTCCGTGTCTCCTGGCCGGGACACGGTGGTGCTCAGGATGCAGGGGACGATCGGCGAGAGCCAGGTCGCTCTTGATCGGTCCGTCGCGGCCTCCGCGGTACTAGCCCAGGGGCGCTGCGCCCGTTTCCAGTTGAGCCACGACCCGGCGGGGATCGAGATCGACTTGAGGCGGGTGCCGTCGCCCGACATCGGCAGCAGGGCGTACTACGACGCCTGTCGTGAGTCGATCGATCGAGTGTTCGGCCGCCAAGTGGCACCGGCCGTCGAGGACGGAAGCGTCCGGCACATGAGCGTGTTCGCGCTCGCTCGCTGGCCGTCGCTGGTATATCTCGGTGCCCGCCTCGGCGACAAGGTCGATGTGGACATCTACCAGCGGCACCGTGCGACTGAGTCGTGGGCCTGGCCCGACCAACCGTCGGAGCATCGGTTCTCCGTTCAGGTCGTCAACGAAGGGGCCTCCGATTGCGACGCCGTGCTCGTTCTGTCTATGTCCGCCGCCGTCCACGCTCGCGAGGTGCCGCAGGCTCTCGAGAACTGCCGACTCTATCGCATCACGCCCGCCAGCGGTTGCCACGCCCATCCGGATGTCGTCGATTCCCCGGCAGCTCTCAAGTCCGCTGAGCGCGCTCTGCGCGACGTTCTGGGCGACATCGAACAGCACAGCAAGACGGCTCGCCGCCTACATGTCCTCGGCGCCGCGCCTCTCTCGGTGTTCGTCGCCCTGGGACGAGTGATGAACCGCGAGATCCACCCACAGATGATCCTTCACGACCGTGTGAACGATCAGTACCTACCAGTCATGGAGGTCAACTGACATGCAGCACGCCGAATATTTCAAGACCTTCTTGAAGGACACCGTCAACATCGACGACACGCGGCTCAACAAACTCGGGTCGCGCGTCGAAGCCGTCTACACGGCGCTCAAGGCCGACTCCGAGATCGGGCCGATGATCACGGGCAAGTCTCGGCAAGGGTCTTGGGCGCAGCGCACGACCATCCGACCGAAGCCCGGCGGCGAGTTCGACGCTGACATTTTCCTACTGATGAATGCCAAGACGGGGTGGGAGCCGAAGCACTATCTCTACGCTGTCTACAGCGCTCTGAGTCGCAACCCGACCTACGCCAAGCAGAATCACGGCCGCAAGTGCCGCTGCGTCTGGCTCGAGTACGCACCGGATAACGGAGTCGGTTGCCACCTTGACATCGTCCCCCTGATCACTCTGCCCGACGGTCGCCGGGCCATCGTCAACCGTGACGTTAACGCATGGGAGCCCCCATCTGGATCGACGAACCCGCAGGGCTTGACAGACTGGGTGAAGCGCCGCAACCAGTTGACTTCAGGGCAGTTCCGGCGGGTAGTCCGACTCATGAAGTACCTGCGCAACGAACGCGGCAGCTTCGACGGCGTCAAGTCCGTCATCCTGACCACGGTGCTGGGATTGCAGGTCACGGAATTCGACGCGCAATCGCCGGGCAAGTATGCCAACATCCCAACGGCATTGCTCAACCTTGTGGAGGATCTTGATCGGCGGCTTCAATCCCAACCGTCCAAGCCTTCGCTGCCCAACCCGGCAGGCGACGGCACGAAATTCGATCACCGATGGACAGATGCGACCTATCGCAAATTCCGAGACCGGATCCACAGCATCGCAACAGCAATGCGGGCCGCCTACAACGAGCCTGATGCCACACGGTCGGCTAAGGCGTGGCGCGCCCTGTTCGGCGACAAGTTCAACCCTCCCGTGGACCGTTCCGGCTCTTCGAGAACCCCACTTCTGGGACCGCCCGCTAGCGCGGCCGCTGCTTCAGGTGCGCTTCGGGCGGGCCGGGCGGGCTGAAGCCGCCATGGTCGCGCTGGCCGAGGCTCAACGAACTGCCGTTGCGGAGGTACAGCGACTTACCGACTCCTCCAACCAGATACGCCTCGCTGCTGTGGACGAAGGGCGAGGGTGCGCGGCACTGACCATCGAAATCGACACCACGGAGTTCACTCGGCGCACCGGCGGCCTGGAGGCGCAATCACGCGAGCGCGTGACCGTCCTGGTCGCTTCGAACTACCCCGAGACGCCACCCTTAGCGCTAGTCAAGCACCGGAGGTGGATCGGGCTCCCCCATGTGTTGCAAGGCAACCGGCTGTGCATCTACCTCGACCCGAGCGCCGAGTGGGACCCCACGCGAGGCATGTACGGCTTCCTGCAGCGCCTGTGGGAATGGTTCGAGGACGCAATCGGCGGCCGGTTCGACGCTGCGACAGCCCTCTATCACCCCGTCGGCGGAGTGCTACACCGCACCGAGGGCGCTCCCACAGTGGTCGTGACCTGCTCGATGCCGCGCGACACGTCCAACGACGAGGTCGCGCGGCGAATCTGGCTGCGCCAGAGGACCGAGCATCGAGTCGACATCGCATCGTGGACCACACCGTCCGAACCCGGTCTGATGGCCGGCCTGCTTGTCGTTCTCCCCGAGTACCTGCCGCTCGGCGGCGGCCATCATCTGTCGGATCTCCTGGCGATCGTCCGGCAACAACTCGACCGGGATAAGCGACGGGCGCTTGAGACATCCCTCCGCCGTCTGATCCGCGATCGCGACGGTGATGAGCCCGTCCACATGATCATCGCGGTTCCCAGCCCTGCCGAGGACAACAAGGGTGAGCGGCACCTAATCGGATGGCGGCTCGGAGTTCAGGACGCCAGCACGTCTTTAGCGACGGCTCGAAGCGCGACCACTCCGGCTTCGTACAGCGACGAGCCGGAGGTGGAGTGGACCTATGTGGACGATCAACGTCCGGAGATTGCTGTCCGCCGTGACAGCGACCGACCGATGACGCTATTCGCCAACTCCAAGATCGCTGTATGGGGGTGCGGTGCTCTTGGCTCATGGATAGCCGAACTACTCGTCAGGGCCGGAGCCCGACACATGACGCTGCGAGACCCTGCTTTCGTGACCCACGGCCTCCTCGTCCGACAAAACTACGCCGAGGACGACGTCGGGCGTCTGAAGGCAGAGGCTCTCGCTGACCGGCTCAGACGCCTGTCCGACACATGCGAGGTCGTAGGGATCGCCGGCCACGCCCAGGCAGGACTGTCGAAAGACGCCGAGAGATGCGACTTCATCATCGACACGAGCGTGAACACCTCCGTGAACGCGGCCATCGACGCCGCGCAGGGCCGAGGAACTCTCTCTGTGCCAGTCGTCCAAGTGTCGACCGACAACCAGACCGCAACCCTGGGAATTGTCACCGTTACCGACGGCACACCCGCAACGAGAACCTCCGAACTCGACCAAGCCCTTTGCGTACAAGCCGCAAGCGATCCGAGCCTGACTGCATTCCGCACCTTCTGGAACCACGAGAGCCACCCGCCACTCACGCCAGCCCGAGGCTGCTCCGTCCCGACCTTCCACGGCTCCAGCGCCGACGCCATGGGCATCGCAGCCTCCACCATCAGCGTTGCCGCAACTGCGCTCTCTCGTCAGATCGCCGCCGCATATCTCCTGTCCCTTCCGCATTCGCCATACGAAACACCCACTCTCACATGCGTCGAGCGCCCGACGAGTGCGCCCTCCGAAGTCACCTAGTTGACCGCCTCGTAGATGTTCCACCCCGTCGCCAGCGCCTTGGGCAACAGGTCGTCGATGTAGGCCCGGATTTCGGCGATCTCGGTCGGAGAGAAGATGTTGATGGGGAACAGATGACCCACCTCGTTGTACCGGCGAACCTGCACGGGCGTGAGCATCCGCGGCGAGATCTGTTGTGACAACCTTGGGCTTCCCCCCGCCCTCCATCGTCATTCCGGCGGAGGCCGGAATCCACCCGGCAGCGACCCAACCCGCCCCGTTGACACCGCCGGCCCCACTGCCGCGGCGATCACCTCCCCCTCTCGCCTTTCATCCTGAGAACGAACGACCAGGACGAGCCGCGGCCCACCGGGCTGGCTGGCCCTCACGCCGACATTCCCGTCCCCACCCAGTCAGCGCCCCGCCCCGCCCCGTTGACACCGTCGGCCCCCGCTGCCGCGGCGATCGCCCCCCTCTCGCCTCTCATCCTGAGAACAAGCGGCGAGGGCGAGGCGCGGCCCACCGGGCCGACCGGCCCCTGACCCCGCCCTCCCGGCCCTACCCGGTCAGCGCCCCGACCCGCCACGTCATTGCGGCACAGCCGGAATCCACCCGGCAGCGACCCGCCCCACTCCGTGGACACCGCTGGCTCACCGCCCCGGGGCGGTGAGCCGTTCAGGCGGCGCCGGTGAGGGGGCCGACGATGATGAGGGTGATGGTCAGGCCCAGCACCGTGAGCCCGAGTCCTGTCAGCGTCAG
>JAPOVS010000014.1 GCA_026708055.1 bacterium
TTCGTCCGACCGGCGATCGTTGTCACCTCCGACGATGTGCTGGAGTTCCGGCAACACGCCATCGTCGTCGTGCCCTGCACGACCGCGAGGCGAGGATGGTTGAGCGAAGTCGACATCGGTAGGTTCGGTGTCGCCCAGGCACACCTGCCGACGACCGTCAGCGTCGACCGCGTCATCGAGGCGACGGGCATAAACATCGGGCCCGTGGCGCTGCGACAGGTTCGAGAGCTCATCGCCGACCTGCTCGAACTCTGAGGCGGCCGCCGACCCAATGACCGCGGGCACTCACCCGACCCGGTCGGGGGTCTCGACGCCCGGGTGATCCACCTGTCTCGTCATCCTCATGCTCCCTCGTCGCAGACCCGCTCGCCTGCCATCCAAGCCCAAGCGCCGATGGTCTGCCAGCGCCCCCGAAACTCTTCTGGTCCGCCCCCACCACCCCCGGCCCCGGCTACCCTCACCTCGAAACAACACACAGAAGCCACCGACCGCCGAATCTGGTCCCACGCTGGCGGTGCCCACCCTTCCTCCTCATCCGACGGCGAGTGCCGGTCGTGACGCCCGGTGTCACATGGACGCTGTATCGTTGCTATCAGGAGCAACTGCTGCCACCCGGAGGAGACCCAGCCATGACCTATACCCCGCCATTCCTCCCCGAAGAACGCGCGGCCGATCAGTCACTGCCATCCCGTGTCGCGCGGGCGCGCAAGCTCCGCGAGGAAGCCGCCGCGCAAGTTGAACAGCGCTACGCCGATGTCAAGCAACGCGAGGGCGAGTGGCGCTCTGGCGACTGTCGCGACTTGGAGATGGAGCAGTTGAGTGTCCTCTGACAAGGACGCGCTGGCCGCGCCTCTGCAGAGTCCATTCTTCCGTGCCCTAAACGCGCCGCGATATGAGCGTCAGACTGAAATCCGTCAATATGAAGAGGCCACCAGCCGCTCGTTGATCGTTGTCCACGGACCGATCGCCCAAACTGTGATCACGCCATTTGCCGACGCGATCAATGACGTAGGCAGAGGTGATCCACTCGATTTGATGCTGACATCTCTTGGCGGAGATGGAGAGACGGCGCTGAGAATGGCTTCAATGTGCCACGGAGGACGAGAGGATTTCCGGATTATCGTCGCTGACATGGCGGCCTCGGCAGCAACGCTCCTCGCACTCGCAGCAGAGACGATCGTCATGAGCGACACGTCGGCACTCGGACCAATCGATCCACAGGTTCCGCTGCAAAGACGACGCCAGTATTTCCCTGCCAAAGACATAGTAGCGATTGTTGAGGACTTGGAGGAGCGCTCGAAGGAAAATCCTCAAGCATTTGAACTTTATGCGTCGTTGCTGGCTGACATCGATGCGGTCATCTATCAGACCGCAAAGGCTGCTATACGGCGCACTGAAGAACTTGTTCCCGAACTACTGCGCCTTCGACTGCTGCCTCCTGATACAGAAGAGATCAACACGATCGCGAAAGAACTCCAGAGTCATGCACTCCATTCGGCAACGATAGGCCATCAGCAAGCCAAAGAACTCGGGCTCCCGATCCTCTACATGCCTGGGCAGTCCGATGAGTGGGACATGCTGTGGAGACTGCACACTAGGTATGTGGCGTTGCTTGGTGCATATCCCAACGAGAGTGTATCCATTGAAGGTCGCAGAGTATCGTTCCAGTTCAATGTGAGGGAGCCGTAATGCGCTCGATCCGGCACCGTCCACGGTGATATGCGTTAGGAGCGCTTCGGAAACTAGCGGGGAGTGACTCCGATGAGGGACTGCCCGCCGGGGGAGGGGACCGGTAGCGTGGCGCGGTGCCGCGCAGCGGCCGGCACGCGATCGACAGCGATCGGGAGGATCGAGCATGACCGAGGCGTATATCATCGACGGGGTCCGCACGCCCATGGGTCGGTTCGGCGGGGGGCTGAGCCACGTGCACCCGGTGGACCTGGGCGCGCACGTGCTGCGCGGGCTCGTCGAGCGCACCGGCGTCGACGCCGGCGAGGTGGACGACATCATCTGGGGTTGCGTCGGCCAGATCGGGGCGCAGGCCTTCAACCTGGGCCGCAGCTGCGCGCTGGTGGCGGGATTCCCCGAGCACGTGCCGGCGGTGACCATCGACCGGCAGTGCGGCTCGTCCCAGCAGGCCGTGCACTTCGCCGCCCAGGCGATCATGTCGGGCACCATGGACCTGATAGTCGCCGGCGGCACCGAGGTGATGAGCCTCGTGAAGCTCAACAGCCAGGGCGACGTGGGGCCGCAACTCGGGATGGGCTACCCGTTCGACGCTCCCGGCTGGACGGAGCGCTTCGGCGACGAGCTGATCCACCAGTTCCGCGGCGGCAACCTCATCGCCGAGCGTTGGGGGATCACCGGTGAGGACATGAACGGCCTGGCGCTGCAGAGCCACACCAAGGCGCACCGGGCCTGGGAGGAGGGGCGCTTCGAGGGCCAGGTGCTGCCGGTGGGCGACTGCGATCGAGACGAGGGCATCCGCCCCGACACCTCCATGGAGAAGATGGCCGCGCTGCAGCCGTTCAGCGAGTTCGGTCCGCTGACCGCCGCCATGTCCAGCCAGATCACCGACGGGGCGGCCGCGCTCCTCGTGGCCTCGGAGGCTGCGGTGGAGCGCTACGGCCTCACCCCGCTGGCCCGGATCCACACCATGGCGGTCACCGGCAGCGATCCGGTGCTGATCCTCACCGGTCCGATTCCCGCCACCCAGATGGCACTCAAGCGGGCCGGCCTGAGCGTCGACGATGTCGACCTGTTCGAGTGCAACGAGGCCTTCGCCTCGGTGGTCCTGGCCTGGCAGGCCGAGGTGGGCGTGGACCCCGAGCGGGTGAACGTCAACGGCGGCGCCATCGCCCTGGGCCACCCCTTGGGGGCCAGCGGCGCCCGCATCATGACCACCCTGGTACACGAGATGCGCCGCAGCGGCGCACGCCTCGGGCTGCAGACCATGTGCGAGGGCGGCGGCCTCTCCAACGCCACAATCCTCGAAGCCGCGTAGCCGCAACCGACGAAGGAGCAGCCATGGGCATCCATCTCGACCACGTCTCGCTGCTGGTCAAGGACCTCGATGCGGCCGAGGCGGACTGGACGCGCATCCTGGAGGTGCTCTCGCCCGGCCACACCATGCAGATCACCCGCGGCGAGGGCCTCGACGAGGTGGACGGCACGCCGATGCGCTGGCTGACCTTCCAGAACCCCGACCCGCGCGGCGTCTCGATCCAGCTGTGGTCGCCGGCCGAGCCGGGCCACTGGCCCGACAAGGTGCTGGAGCGGCGCGGCGAGTACGTACACCATCTGGCGTTCTGCTCCGACGACTTCGACGGCATGATCGACCGGGTGCGCGAGGCCGGCCTGCCGCTGGTGATGGACGAGGCCAGCCACCCTGACACCCAGCCCTGGCTGCGCTGGAACTTCCTGCCGCCCAGCGTGGCGCACGGCCCGCTGATCGAGCTGGCGACCCGCTACCTGGCCGTCGGCGAGGAGTGGCTTCCGCACCCCGACAACGCCGAGAACGCCGACCTGGCCGCCGAACTCCACGACCGGTTCGCCGGCTGAGTCGGCGGTCGCGCCCCGGCCACGTCGACCGACCACCTCGCAGTTGTGCCCGAGCCCGCCGATCCCTCCAAGGACGCCGCCGCGGCGACCGGGTCCCCTTCTGAACTGCCGGTTGGCGGCGGCGAGGTTCCCACCGCCGGCTACGGCATGACCATGCCCGTCGAGGACGGCCTCAGCGCCGAGCAGTTCCTGGCGCTCTACGCGGCGGCGGAGGAGGCCGGCTATCACACGGCGCTCTGCGGCGAGGTGGCCGGAGCGGAGGTGTTCTCACTGATGGGCATGGCCGCGATCCGGACCCGCCGGATCCGCCTCGGTTCGGGGATCCTGGCGACGTACACCCGCCCCGCGCCCCTGGCGGCCATGGGTTTCGCAACGCTCGCCTCGGCGGCCCCCGGTCGCATCGTGGCCGGGTTCGGCGCCTCCAGCCCCATCATCGTGGGCCGCTGGCACGGAATCGAGTTCCGCAAGCCCTACACCACCACTCGCGAGTACCTGGAGCTGTTCGCCCGGGCCATGGCCGGCGGCAAGATCAGCTACGACGGCGACGAGCTGCGCTGCGAGGGTTTCCGCCTGCAGATGACGCCGCCCGAGCCGGTGCCGGTGTGGCTCGGCGCCATGGGCGACCGCATGCTGGGGTTGGCCGGCACGGCGGCCGACGGTGCCTTCCTGGCCTGGTGCCCGCCCGACGAGGTGGCGGCCAAGCGTGCGATCGTCCACGATGCGGCGCGGGCCGCCGGGCGAGACCCGGACTCGGTGGAGCTGGTCTGCTCGTTCTGGGGCTACGCCGGTGACCGCCCCGACGAGGCGCGGGAACGAATGCGCCGGGCGGTCCTCGCCTACGCCATGGTGCCGACCCATCAGCACTGCTTCGCGGGCTGCTTCCCGCTCCTGGCCGAGGCTGCCGAGGCCTGGGCCGCCGGCGGTCGCCGCCGGGCACTGGGCTGCGTGGACGACGCGGTCGTGGACGCCGTCTGCGCGGTGGGGGAGGACGCCGTGCGCCGCCGCATCGCCGAGTACCGCGACGTGGGCATCGACACCCCCATCCTGCTGCCAACCGGGGCGGTGCCCGGCGACAGCGAGGGTTCCCTGCAGACGGTGCTTCGCTGCGCCCCGTGACCACGCGCTGCACCCTGTTGCTCAACGGTCCGGCTGGCGCTTGCCCGGCACTCCCGGTGCATCACCGCGAGTGCTGACCCTCGGTCATCCATCTTGTGTGTCAAACGACCGTTTGATACGCTCAACATTGGAGGGGTGAGCCGGCAGAGCGGCCGTCATCGACCCCTCGTTGTGCCCGAGCGAGAGGATCCTGATGGCCAGCTACGACGTGGTCGTGATCGGCGCTGGCGCGGCCGGGCTGTCGGCCGGCGCACTGCTGGCGCGCGAGGGTCGCAGCGTCTGCGTGCTGGAGCGGTCCCCGCATCTCGGCGGCCGCGCCCTGGCGGTGGATGACGAGGGCTTCAAGGTCAACCTCGGCGGGCATCTCATCGAGGACGGCGGCTCGGGCATCACCAAGATCTTCGAGTACGTGGGCGAGGAGTTGATCCACGGCGAGGTGTCCCACGACATGCCCGTGTGGGACAACGACGCCCGCCGCTGGGGCTCCATCCGCGACCGCTACAGCGGCAACAAGACCGAGCTGAAGAAGGTCATCAAGGCCCTCGTCGAGACCTCCTGGGACGAGCTGGAGGCCTGGGACGACCGGCCCTTGCGCGAATGGATCCACCAGCACACCACCGACCAGAGCGTGGTGGAACTCTTCGAGTTCCTGGCCGTGCTGGAGTGCCTCACCGACAACTGGTGGGACCACTCGGCCAGCGACAACCTGTGGGTCCGCAAGATGCACTACGAGGAGCGGCACATGGCCGCCTACTCGTGCTGGCCCGGCCAGGGCTGGGACGGCATGTGGCGCGACCTGGCCGGCGCCGTGGGTCGCCACGGCGGCGAGGTGCGCCTAAACTGCGCCGCCGACCGGGTGCTCATCGAGAACGGCTCGGTGGTCGGCGTGGCGCTGGGGCGCGAGAACGTCATCGTGCCCAACGACGTCGAGCCCGGCGAGGTGCTGGAGACCGGCTGCGTCATCTCCACCCTGCCGGTGTGGAGCGTGCTGCGGGTGGTGCCCGACTGGGAGCTGCCGGACTGGTACGTCAACCAGATCCGCTACCTCGCTCAGGACGCCTACCGGGTGACGTGGCTGGGGCTGTACCTGGCGACCGAGGAGCCGGTCACCATGTACGACCCCCGCGAGCTGTCCACCTGGCTGGCCACCCCGCACAGCCCCACGCCGGGGTTCATGTACGACCAGACCGCCATGGACCCCGACTCCACGCCGCCGGGGGTTCACCTCTACTGCACCGGCGGCGTGATCCCCGGCTCCAAGGGCCGCGACCGCCGCTACGTCAGCGAGATGTACGACCGCTTCGAGGCGGGCCTGTTCGAGATGTACCCGGGCCTGCGCGACCACGTGTGGCGCCGCCGGGGACTCGTCTTCGACCCGCCCTTCGGTGTCGTGCAGAAGCCGATGCTGGTGGGCACCTTCCGTCCCCACTGGCGCGCCCCCAACGTCGACGGCCTCTACTTCGCCTCCGAGACGTTCCGCAGCCGCGGCATCGGCACCGACCGGGCCGCCCGTGCCGCGCTCACCTGCGTGGAGGACTATCTGGGCCACCGCATCGCCTTCTTCGGCGACGGCTGGCGCTACTGACCGACGAGACCCCGAAGAACGGCAACCCGTATGGACTTCTCGCTCACCCCCGAACAGGAGCTCTTCGCCAAGACGGTGCGTTCCTGGGTCGAGCGGGAGTGCCCCAAGAACGTGGCCCGGGACATCGAGATGCAGGAGTTCGAGTACCCGTTCGAACTCTGGGACAAGATGTCGGCGGCCGGGTTCCACGCCATCGGCCTGCCCGAGGAACTGGGCGGGGCCGGCGGCGACGTGCTCACGCAGATGATCCTGACCCGCGAGCTGGCCCGCTCCCTCGCCGGGCTGACCTGGATCTTCGGCATCTCTTCGTTCTGCGCCAAGTCCATCGACGCCTTCGCCCGCCAGGACGCGCGCGAGGAGCTGATCCCCAGCCTCGCCACCGGCGACATCCGGGTGGCGATCTCGGTCACCGAGCCCTCGGGTGGCACCGACCTCATGGGCGCCATGAAGACGCGGGCGGTCGAGGTGCCGGGCGGCTGGCGGATCTCCGGCCAGAAGATCTGGTCAACCGCGGCGCACGTCTCGGACTACCTGTTCCTCATGGCCCGCACCTCCGACAGCCCCGACAAGCCGGCCCACGGGGTGACGCTGTTCCTGGTGCCCAACCCCTCTGACGGTCTGGAGACCCGCCAGATCCCCAAGCTGGGGATGCGCGCCGTGGGCTCCTGTGAGGTGTTCCTCGACGACGTGTTCGTGCCCGACCGCTACGTGGTGGGCGAGCCCGGCATGGGCTTCTACCGCATGCTCTCCACGCTCAACAACGAGCGCGTCATGGTGGCGGCGCTGTGCACCGGCATCCTGGACGCGGTGCTCGAGGACGCCGTGGAGCACCTGAACGAGCGGGAGGCCTTCGGACGCAAGATCGGCGCCTTCCAGGCTCTGCAGCACTTCATCGCCGACATCGCCATGTGGCGCCAGCAGGCCGAGCTGCTCACCTACTACGCCGCCTGGCTCTCCGATCAGGGCCGGGACTGCGGCATCGAGGCCAACATGGCCAAGGTGTGCGCCTCGGAGTACGCCGGGCAGGCCGCCGACCTGGGGATCCAGATGCTCGGCGGCATGGGGTACGCCGCCGAGACCAACATGCAGCGCTACTGGCGGGACGCCCGCCTCTACCGCATCGGCCCCATCAGCAACGAGATGGCCCGCAACAGCATCGCCGAGTCGTTCGGGCTTCCCCGATCGTTCTAGGGGCCTGACCCATGGCGCCGGAGACCGGAACCCGTCATTCCGGGGGAGGCCGGCGCCCAGCGATCCGTCATTCCGGCGAAGGCCGGCGCCCAGCGATCCGTCATTCCGGCGAAGGCCGGAATCCAGACCGGCCAAGTGGCGGGGGCTGAGATGAACCCGGGCGACACTGACGGGGCCCTGGAGGGGCGCGTGGCGCTGGTGACAGGCGCCGGCCGCGGGATCGGCGCTGCAATTGCCCGCCGCTTCGCGGCCGCAGGCGCTGCAGTCGCCGTCAACGACACGGACGCGGCCGCGGTGGCCGAGGTGGTGGCGGCCATCGGAGACGCCGGCGGGCGGGCCGCGACGGCGCCGGGTTCGGTGGTCGACGACGCCACCGGGATCGTCGCCGCGGCCGCCGACCAGCTCGGCGGGCTTGACATCCTCGTGAACAATGCCGGTATCACCCGCGACGTGATGGTCCACCGCATGAGCGACGAGGACTGGGATGCGGTCCTCGACGTGGTGCTGCGCGGCACCTTCAACATGATCCGGGCCGCGGCGCCCTGGCTGCGACGCACCGACCGGGCGCAGATCGCCGCCGAGGGCTGCAAGAAAATCGTCAACGTGGCCTCGATAAACGGCATCTACGGCCTCGCCGGAAACGCCAACTACTCCGCCGCCAAGGCCGGCGTCATCGGGCTCACCAAGTCGGTCTCCCGGGAGTGGGCGCGCTTCGGCGTGTGTGTCAACGCCGTGGCGCCCGGCTACATCGCCGGCACCCGCATGACGAGCGCCCGCGACCCCGAGACCGGCCTCGGCATGGCGCCCGAACTCGTCGAGCGGATCGAGGCGCAGATCCCCATCGGGCGCCCCGGACGGCCCGACGACGTGGCCGAGGCCTGCCTGTGGCTGGCGTCTGCGGCCAGCGATTACTGCTGCGGGCAGGTCATCGAGCTGCACGGCGGCCGCGAGATCATCGAGCTGGTGTGAGCGGGGGAGCGGGCCGGTGCAGGTGAAGCAGACCACGCTCGCTGAGGCCGCGTCGCTGGTCTCCGACGGCGACGTCGTGGCCTTGCAGAACATGGCCACGCAGGCCGCGCCCATGGCGATGGTCCGCGAGCTCATCCGCCAGCGGCGCCGCGAGCTCGGACTGGTGTGCCTGGTGGGGGGCATCGCCCTGGACTGGCTGGCCGCGGCCGGTTGCATGAACCGCTTCATCGGCAATGCCGTGTCGATGGAGCAGTTCGGCCTGGCGCAGCGCTACCGCCGCGCCGTCGAGGCCGGAGCGATCCGCATGGAGGAACTGTCCGAGACGGCGCTGCTCGCAAGGCTCGGCGCCGGCGCCCGCAACCTGCCGTTCCTGCCCACCCGGGGCATGATCGGCACCGACCTCATCGACATCAACGAGAACCTGAGGTTGCTGGAGGACCCGTTCGGCGGCCCGCCCGTGGTGGCGTGCCGGGCGCTGGTGCCAGACGTGGCGCTCGTCCACTGCCACCGGGCCGACCGCCACGGCAACGTGCAGTACGAGCCCACGGCGCTGTGGCCGGACATCGGCATCATGCCCAAGGCCGCCCGCCGCGTCATCGTCACCACCGAGCAGATCGTCGACAGCGACGTGCTGCGCGCCAACCCCGACCGCACGATCCTGCCCGGCTTCATGGTGGATGCCGTCGTGGAGGTCCCCTGGGGCGCGCACCCCACCTCGTTCAACCCGCTGTACGGCTACGACGGCGCGCTGCATCTGGCGTGGGTGGCGGCCGCCCGCTCGGACGAGGCCACCGAGGAGTTCCTCGACAGCTACGTGCATGGCCCGGCCGGCCACGAGGCGTACCTGGAGGCCGTCGGGGGTGACGACCGGATGGCTGCGCTGGCGCGCTGGGAGACGGGCTGATGAGCGCGCCCGCCTACCTGGACTCGCCGCCGGCGGAGGACTGGACCGTCGACGAGTTGATGATCGCCGTGCTGGCTTCGTGCTTCAGCGACGGCGACCAGGCCTGCAACGGCATGGCCAGCTTCCTGCCGGTCGCCGCCTTCCAGCTGGCCAAGCTCACCCACGCCCCCGACCTGGTCTGGCTGGCCGGCGCGGTGGGCTTGGAGCCACGGCCCGGGCCCATCCCGGCCTCCACGCTGGAGTCCCCGCTGTGGCGCGACGCCCTCATGTACGTCGAGCAGTACGGGGATTTCTGGACGCTGGCCCAGAACGGCCGCTGGCTGCAGAAGTTCTGCGTCGGCGCCGCCCAACTCGACCGCTTCGGCAACGCCAACAACTCCGTCATCGGCGGCGACTTCCACACCCCGAAGGTCCGGCTCCCCGGCACCGCCGGCCTGGCCGACATGGGCTCGATCGGCAAGCTCCTCTATTACTGGAACCCCAACCACAATCCCCGATCCCTGGTGGGGCGGGTGGACTTCGTCTCCTGCGCCGGCTATCTGGGCGGAGGCGACGAGCGCGAGCGCCTCGGCCTCACCGGCGGTCCCGAACTCGTCGTCACCAACCTCTGCGTGATGGATTTCGAGCCCGACACCAAGCACATGCGGCTGCGCTCGGTGCACCCCGGGGTGACCGTCGAGCAGGTGCTGGAGGCCACCGGCTTCGAGCCGGCGCTGCCGCCCGGCGGGGTGCCCGTGACCCCGAAGCCGACCGCCGAGCAGGTGCGCCTCATCCGTGAAGTGATCGATCCGCACGGTACGCGCCACCGCGAGTTCCGCCGCCGCTAGCAGACTTGCCCGCGATGTCGCCGAGTCCTGACTCGTCATTCCGGCGAAGGCCGGAATCCAGGCGGAGCCGATCACCGACCTTGCCGGCCGGATCGTCCTCGACGGCGTAGGAGCGGAGCAAGTCCATGGACATCCAGATCGGCGTTCCGGGCCAGCTGATGCCGCCGGCGGACCGGGCGGTGTCGCTGGCGCGGCGCAACGAGGCCGACGGGTTCGACGCCGTGTGGTGGCCGTGCCACCTGATGGGCTGGCACTCCGACTCGGTCTGGACGCCCGACATGACGCCGTTCGCCGCGGTGCAGCCCAGCCCGCACACCTACTTCGACCCTATGCTGATGATGGCCGTCGTCGGCAGCCAGACCAGCCGCATCCGCGTCGGCGTGGTCGTGACCGACCTGCTGCGCCGCCATCCCGCCATGGTGGCCAACATGGCCCTCACCCTCGACCACCTCACCGAGGGCCGGGCGATCCTCGGGCTCGGCTCGGGCGAGCGCATGAACGTGGTGCCCTACGGGGTGGACTTCTCCCGCCCGGTGAGCCGCCTGGCCGAGGGCATCGAGGTGATCCGCCTGCTGTGGGGCGCCGACGGCCCGGTGGACTATGAGGGCCGCTACTTCCGCCTGAAGGACGCCGTGCTGGGGCTCGCCCCGTACTCCGACCGCCCGCCGCCGCTGTGGACCGCCGCGCACGGGCCCCGCATGCTCGGCATCACCGGCCGCCTCGCCGACGGCTGGCTGCCCACCAAGCTGTCGCCGCAGCGCTACGGCGAGGCGCTGGGAACCATCCGCCAGGCCTCGGTGGAAGCGGGCCGCGACGCCGAGGCGGTCACGCCCGGGCTGCTGGCCTACGTGCTGGTGGCGCCCGACGAGGCCTCGCTGCGGCGCCTGCAGGAGGCCCCCATGGTGCGGGCCCTCATGGTGATGCTGCCCGCCGAGGTGTTCGAGTCGCTGGGCGTCGAGCCCCCCGAGGGCTTCCACGCGCTGGTGCCCGCGTCGCTGTCCCGCCCCGAGGCGCTGGCGGTGATCGACGGGATCCCGCCGCGGGTCGTGGACTACTACTGCTTCTGCGGCACGCCGGAACAGATCGCCGAGCAGGTCGCCGAGTACCACGCTGCGGGGCTGCGCCACCTCGTGATGTGGAACATCACGCCGTTCGGCGATCCCGACCTGGCAGGCTGGTCCTTCCAGGCCCTCGGCGAGGTGAAGGACATCCTGCGGGACATGCCATGAACACCCAATCGCCCAGCAGCGTGGTGCGGCGCTACTTCGACGCTGTGGACGCCGAGGACTTCGACACCCTGCGCCAGGTCCTGCACCCCGACGTGGCATTGACGGCGTGCGGTTCGCGGCCCCGCCGGGGATCCGAGGCCGCGCTCGACCTGTTCGCCAAGATCTTCGAGCGCTTCCCTGTGCACTCAGACCGCCCCACCAGGCTGATCTGCGACGGCGACACCGTCGTGGCCGAGATCCACTTCGAGGGCCGCAGTGCCGCCGGTACCGACATCAGCTTCGAGGCCGTGGACATCTTCGACATCGTCGACGGCCGCATCGTGCGCCTCACGCAGTGGCTCGACAGCGCTCACCTGGAACGCCAGTTACGTTCTCCGGGGTCGTAGTAGCAGCAGGCCGACCAATGCCGCCGAGTTCTGCCCGTCATTCCGGCGAAGGCCGGAATCCAGGGCCTGGCGCAGGGATTGGCGTGGCGGCTGAGCGCAGAACATTCTCAAGTGGCCGAAGCTGGACCGAGGAGACAGTCATGAGCTTCACGGAGCGACAGTGGGTGGAGGTCACCACGCTCGGTGACCTGATCGTGCGGGCGGCGACCCGCCATCCCGACGGCGACGCCGTCGTCTTCCCCGAGACGCGCCACACGTTCGGTTCGCTGCTGGAGGCCGCCGAGCGGGCCGCCCGCTCACTGCTGGGGCTCGGGATCCGGCCGGGCGACCACGTCGGCATCCTCATGTCCAACTGCATGGACTTCGTGGAGGTCATGTTCGGGGCCGCACTCATCGGCGCTCCGGTAATCCCCATCAACGCCCGCTTCAAGGGCCGCGAACTCTCCTACGTGGCCCGCGACGCCGACCTGCGCCTGCTCGTCACCAGCGACATCATCGACCAGCACACCGACTACGTAGAGATCCTGCACGGCTGCCTGGAGGGTCTCGCCGAGGCGCCCGACGTCCATGACCTGCGCCTGCAGGCCGTCCCCGAGCTCCGCAGCGTCGTGTTTCTGGGCACCTCCTCACCGGCGGGGATGATCGACCGGGCCGGCTTCGAAGCGGCCGCCGAGGGCGTCGGGCTCGACACGGTGCACCTGCTGCGCAGCCGGGTGGCGCTGCGCGACATCGCCATGATGATGTACACGTCGGGCACGACCGCGGAGCCGAAGGGTTGCCCGATGACCCACGAGCAGCTCGTGCGCACCAGTTCGGTGGGCTGCGAGCGCTTCGAAATGACCTCCGCGGACGTGTTCTGGGATCCGCTGCCGCTGTTCCACATGAGTTCGATCCTGCCGCTCATCGGCTGCATCGAGGCGGGCGCCGGCTACGTGACGCTCACCCACTTCGACCCCGCTGTGGCCATCGCCCAGCTGCGCGACGAGCGCGCCACCATCTGCTTCTCCACGTTCCCGACGGTCACGACGGTGATGCTGAACCACCCCGACTGGGACCCGGCGGCCCTGAGCAGCATCCGGCTCATGAACAACGTCGCCTCACCGGCCGCCCTGGAGGAGATCCACAGAATGCTGCCCGGCATGGCCCACATGAACGCCTACGGGCTCACCGAGTGCGGCGGTGTCGTGGCCTTCACCGCCCCCGACGACCCGCCGGAGGTGCGCTCGACCACCTCGGGGCGGCCGTTCCGGGGCATCGAGGTGCAGATCCGGGACTTCGACGGTGGCGAGGTGGTGCCCACCTGGGAGCGGGGCGAGATCTGGTGCCGGGGCTTCAACGTCTTCGAGGGCTACTACAAGGATCCCGTCAAGACCGCGGAATGCTTCGACGACGAGGGCTGGTTCAACACCGGCGACATCGGGCGGATGGACGCCGACGGGCGGGTCGGCTACCTCGGCCGCGTCAAGGACATGCTGAAGGTGGGCGGTGAGAACGTGGCCGCCGTCGAGATCGAGTCCTACCTGCAGACCCACGATGCCGTGGCGATCGCCCAGGTCGTCGGGATCCCCGACGAGCGCTACGTGGAGGTGCCGGCCGCCTTCGTGGAGCTCATGCCGGGCGCCGACGCTGCCGAGAGCGACCTGATCGCCTACTGCAAAGGCAACATCGCCTCGTTCAAGGTCCCGCACTACGTGCGCTTCGTGAAGGAATGGCCCCTCTCGGCCACGAAGATCCAGAAGTTCCGCCTGCAAGAGCAACTGTGCGAAGAACTGGGCCTGACCTGAAGTCGCGTCCAGTGTCCCTCTTCGGTCATTCCGCGTACGAGTGCCCTCCCTCCGTCATTCCGGAGGGTCAGGCCCGCCACCCGCCGGGGACACCGAACAGTATGAGTGTCATTCCGGCGAAGGCCGGAATCCAGTGCTGGACCAGCCCATGACCCTCGGCCCGTGGCTGCGGGCCTGTGCCGAGCGCAACGGCGACCGCGAGGCCATCGAGGCCATGGGCGCGGCGAAGTCCTACGCCGGGCTCGACACCGATGCCGACCGCCTGGCCGCAGGACTGACCGCGGGCATCGGCCTGGCGCCCGGCGATCGGGCCGCCGTCATCATGCGCAACAGCCTGGCCTGCGTGGACACCTGGTTCGCCATGGCCCGCAGCGGCATCGTCGACGTTCCGGTCAACGTCGCGCAGCGAGGCGACGGGCTCGCCTACGTGCTGGGGCAGTCCCGCTCGCAGGCCGTTGTCTGCGACATCGAGTTCGCCGACCGGCTGGTGGAGGTGATGCCGGAGTTGCCCGAACTTCGCCACGTCGTCCTCCACCGCCCGGATGGCGGGGACCCGGGCACGCCGGAGTTCGGTCGCGGCGTGGCCGTGCACGAGTTGCCGTCGCTGTACGGCGACGCGGCGCCGGACCTGCCGGCGCTGGAGGCCACCGATACCGCCGTGATCCTCTACACCTCGGGCACCACCGGGCCGCCCAAGGGGGCGATGCTGAGCCACGCCGCCAACCTGCGGCTGACCCGCCAGACACGCTGGCTCATGGGCTACGGCCCGAACGACGTCCTGTACACGGCCTTCCCGCTGTTCCACATCAACGCCCGGTACACCACGGTCACCGTCGCCATGGAGGCGGGCGCCCGCTGCGTGCTGGAGCAGCGTTTCAGCGCCGGAGCCTTCTGGGACACGTGCCGGGCCAAGGGAGTCACGGCCTTCAACTACATGGGCGCCCTGCTCATGATGCTGTGGAAGCAGCCGGCTCGGCCCGACGATGCCGACCACCCGGTGCGGCGAGGGTTCGGGGCACCGTGCCCGCCGGACATCTGGGAGCCGTTCGAGGAGCGGTTCGATGTGCGGCTCACAGAGGTGTACGGCTCCACCGAGGTGCCGATCGTGACCCAGAACGGCATGGCCGCCGCCGAGGGGGCCGACCGCCGCATCGGCACCGCCGGGCGGCCGTCGGGCCTGTACGACATGCGGATCGTCGACGAGGCCGGCGTCGAGGCGCCACCCGGGGTGGCGGGGGAGATCGTGGTGCGCTCGCGGCCCGAGAACGCCACCTTCAGCGGCTACTACGACATGACCGAGGCCACCGCGGAGGCCTGGCGGGGCGGCTGGTTCCACACCGGAGACCGGGGCGTCGTGGACGCCGACGGCTACCTCACGTTCATCGACCGTATGAAGGACTGCGTGCGCCGCCGCGGTGAGAACATCAGCTCCTGGGAGGTGGAGCAGTCGATCGCCCGGCATCCCGCCGTGCTGGAGGCCGCCGTGGTGGGGGTCCCCTCGGAGCTCAGCGAGGAGGAGGTGCTGGCCTGCGTGGTGCTGAAGCCGGACCGCGCTCTCACCGAGGCCGAGTTGGTCGAGCACTGCACCGGCCGGATGGCCGACTTCGCTGTGCCGCGCTATATCCGCTGGATGGACGAGTTGCCCCGCAACGCCTCCGAGCGGGTCCAGAAGTTCCAACTTCGTGCCGAGGGCCTCACGCCCGGCACCTGGGACCGCCTCGCCGAGACCGGGGTCCGGCGATGAGAGTCGTCGTGCTGGGCGCCGGGGCCCTCGGCTCGGTGTACGGAGGCTGGCTTGCCGACGCCGGCGCGGAGGTGATGCTGGTGGCTCGCCGCCCACACGCCGAGGCCGTGCGCGAGCGGGGTCTGGAGGTCCGCTCGTTCGACGCCGGAACGAAGACCTGCCACGTCGACGCCACCGACGATCCCGCCGCGGCCGGCGACGCCGATCTGGTGCTCGTGGCCGCCAAGTCGTTCGACGTGCCCGCGTTGCTGGCCGCCTACGGTGGCCGGTGCTCCATGGCCTTCTCCGTCCAGAACGGCGTGGAGCAGGCCCTCCCGCTGGTGGAGCGCTTCGGCCCTGCCGCCGTCGAGGGGGTGTCGATGGTGGGCGGCACGCTCGTGGGCCCGGGCGTGGCCGAGTACAGCTTCACCGGGGCGACCTACGTGGGCGACGTCGGCGGGACCACGCCCGGCACCGCCGCCCGGATCGCCGCCGCGCTGCCCGAGCGCATCACCGAACGCCCCGACATCACCTCGGTGCAGTGGACCAAGGCCACGCTGGCGGTGGCCGCAATGGGCGTGGTGGCCCTCACGCGGTCGATCTACCACCGGATGTTCGTCACCCCGGCGCTGCGGGAGGTGTTCCTGGACCTGATGTGCGAGGCGGCCCTGGTTGCGCGCAGCGAGGGGGTCCCGCTGATCGACCTGCCGGGTCCCATGCGGGTCCGCACGTTCACGACCCTGCCCCGTGAGCAGGCCTTGGAGGTGCTGCGCGAGTTCGGCGAGCACCTGGTCGCAACGGGACAGACCGGTGTGAAGGTGTCGGCCCTCCAGAGCATCGAGCGCGGCCGGCCCCTGGAGGTGGATGCCGTCTTCGCCCCGTTCGCCCGGCGCGCCGCCGAGCGCGGCCTCGATGTGCCGCTGCTGGCGGGCGTCACCCGGATGATGTTCGGCATCGACGCGGCGATCCGCGAGGATGTCGGGGCAACTGCTGAGTGATGCTGCGAGGCAGCCGTCCCGTCGTTCCGGCGGAGGCCGGAAGTCACGTTCCGGCGGCTCTGCCGGTGCTGCGGGCGGGCCGCCCGGCAGGCTGCTCATGATGTCGGTTGCGCCTCGCCTGTGCCCTCGCAGCACTAGGTCGGACCGGAGACGCGTGTCGTGAAGCCGGGCGAGTTCCTCCGGCTGGTGCGGCTGCGGCCCCGCTCCACCCCGCCGCACTCCTACAACGACTTCTGCCGTCTCGCCCGGCGCCGGCTGCCTCGCTTGGTCTACGACTTCGTGGAGGGCGGCGCCGACGGCGAGATCACGTTGCGGGCCAACTTCGAGGCATTCGACCGGGTGCACTTCACGGCCCGCTCGCTCGTGGACGTCACCGAACGGGATCCGGGAGTCACCGTGCTGGGCCGTCGTCTCGAGGTGCCGTTCATCTGCGGGCCCGCGGGTCTGGCCCGCCTCGTGCATCGCGACGGCGAACTGGCCGCGGCGCGGGCGGCCGCCACCGCCGGCACCGTCTTCGTCATCAGCACGGCCTCCAGCTACAGCATCGAGGAAATCGCCGCGGTGAGCGACGGGCCGCTGTGGTTCCAGCTGTACCTGTGGCGCAGCCCCGACGTGGTGGCGCGGCTCGTGGACCGGGCGGGCGCCGCCGGCTGCGAAGCGATCGTGCTCACGGTGGACGTACCGCTCATCGGCAAGCGCGAGCGCGACCTGCGCAACGGGATGATGATCCCGCCGAGTATCGGCCCCGCCCAAGCGCTGGAGGCCATCCGCCGCCCCCGCTGGATGTGGCACCTCGCCTCCGGGCCGCCCGTGCATTTCGGCAGCCTCCTGGACCTCGTGCCGCCCAACACCGACATGGCGTCCATGTCCGCTTTCATGGACCGCGAGCTGTCCGACCTTTCCAAGACGTGGGATGACGTGGCCTGGCTGCGCGAGCGTTGGGACGGCCCCCTCCTCATCAAGGGGGTGATGAGCGCCGCAGACGCCCGCCGCTGCGTCGAGCAGGGCGCCGACGCCGTCGTGGTGTCCAACCACGGCGGCCGCCAACTCGACGGCCTGCCCGCCGCCCTCGACGTGCTCGGTGAGATCGTCGAAGAGGTCGGCGGAGAGGCCGAGGTGATCCTCGACGGCGGGGTGCGCCGGGGGGCCGACCTCATCAAGGCTCGGGCCCTGGGCGCAACCTGCGCCATGGGCGGCCGGGCCTGGTTCTGGCCGCTCGCCGCCGGTGGCGAGGCGGGCGTGGCGCGGATGCTCGAGATCCTCCGCGGCGACGTCGACCGCCTCCTCGCCTTGCTCGGCCGCAACTCCTACGAAGCTCTCGACGCCTCCGTTCTCCGCTAGCTGTGGTCCCGGTCCGGCTTGCGGTTGTCCGGGCGGGGCCTCCGGTGGCCGTCGGCGGATCGGCCGGCGAAATCGATCCAGCGCCCCCCGGCGTCCCCGCCCTCGGGCTGCGGTTCCGGTGCCGGCCCGATGCCGTTCGGGCGGAGGCCACGCGTCAGCCGGTGCGCGCCGGGAGCGACTCCACCGCTTGGCGGGCTTCGGCGATTGCGTCGCCGATGGTGCGGGGGCTGCGGGCGTCGCCGATGCGGACCGTGTGGATGCCGGTGGCGGCCGGTCGCTCCTCGTTGCGGCCCTGGGGCACCACGGCGGCGGGGACGTTCACCCGTACCGGTTCGGCCACGACGATGCTGCGAGCGGACAGCAGCGAACTCTCGCCGGCGGCGTCGCGCCACTCCACGCCGCCTGGGACGATCCGGAGGGCCTGACCCTGGACGGCGGCCTCGGGGGCCAGTCGCGTCAGGTAGGCCCGGCGGGCCAGACCGGAGGTGTCGTGGCCGAGCCGCTCGGCGCTCAGCAGCGAGACCCGGTAGCCGCCCCGGCGGCACCACAGGGCGGCTGCCAGGGCGCGGCTCCCCCCGCCGAGCACCGTCACGGGGTCGATGAGGTGCCAGGTTCCGTGGCTGGAGGACCGGCCCTCCAGCAGATCCTCCAGCGTCCATGCCGGCAGGTGCTCATAGCCGTCGAGCACTTCGGGGGCGGTCTCCGCGCCGGTGGCGAGGATGAGGTGGTCCGCCGGGATCCCGGCCAGGTCGTCGGCTGCGCTGACTTCGGTGCCGAGCGACACCGTGACGCCGAGCCGCCCGAGCTCGCCCTCATACCAGCCCGCCAGGCGCGCGAGGTGGCCCAGGCCGGGAGTCGCTGCGGCCAGGTTCAGGGCACCGCCGAGCCGGTCGGCCCGCTCCACCAGATGCACCTCGTGGCCGAGCTGGGCGGCACGGCGGGCCGCCTCCATCCCGGCCGGCCCGCCGCCCACCACCAGCACCCGGCCCGGTGCCTCGGCGCGCTCTGGAGGCCGGTGCGTCTCGCGCCCCACGCCGGGGTTCACCGAGCAGGAGATCGCCTCGCCGTACTGCAGCTGGCCGGCGCAGCCCTCCACCGTGGCGATGCACGGCCGGATCCGGTCGGATCGCCCACTCGCTGCCTTGGCGACCCAGTCCTCGTCCGCCAGCAGTGCCCGCCCCAGCCCCACGGCGTCGCAGCGCCCGGCGGCCAGCGCCTCCTCGGCGCTCTCCGGTGTGGTGATCCGACCCACGCCGATCACCGGCACGTCCACGTTGCGGCGCACCTCGGCGGCGAGATCCAGGAAGGCGCCCTCGGGGTCGTCCAGCAGGGGAATGGTCCACGGCACGGAGCCGTATACGCCCGCCGAGACGACGAAGGAGTCGGCGCCCGCCTCGGCGAACCGCTGCGCGGCCACCACGGCGTCGGCGACCTGCAGGCCGCCGGGCACGAGATCCGAGCCGTTGATGCGCACCACCACGGCCAACTCCGGTGCGGCCTTGCGTACCGCCTCGATCACCTCGCAGCCGAAGCGGCTGCGCTCGGCGACGGTGGCGCCGCCGAAACGGTCCGTGCGCCGGTTGGACTCGGCCGACAGGAACTGACCGATGAGGTAGCCATGGCCGCCGTGGACCTCCACCGCCGCGAAGCCGCTTGCTGCGGCCCGCTCGGCCGCCTGGCCGAACGCCGCCACGATCGCCTCGGCCTCATCGGTCGACAGCGGCCGCGGCGCGATCCGCACGTGCGCGCCGGCCTGTACCGCCGACGGCGCCACGGGCGGTTCGCCGATCACGTCCGGCGACACCTGGCGTCCCCCGTGACCGAGCTGGATGCACGGGTGCGCGCCCACCGACGCAATGGCCTCGGCGAGCGGTGCCAGCGCCTCCGCGGCCCCCTCGGGCCACAGCCAGGCGATGGCGTTCTCGACCCGTCCCGCCGGCGCCACCGCCGAGAAGCCCGCGGTGGCCAGCGCCGTGCCCCGGCTGCGGGTGCGGTAGTAGGCCAGCGCCTCGTCGTCCGGCGCGCCCTGCGAGAACCCGAACCCCGTCGTCATAGCCGACAACACGATCCGGTTGGGTAACTCCAGCCCGCCGATCCTCAGCGGGCTGAACAGCAGCGGATACGCCGATTCGGGCACGACGCGGCAGTGTAGGTGCCCCCTGCACGTCCCGGCCGAGTGCCGCTGCCTCGGGTTGTAGGACTATTTCCAATGAAAACTAGTATTATATATTGAAACGTGACAGATTGTCTGCCGACAGGTTAGGCTTTGCCCCTCGGCAGGAGCCGCGGTAGGATCACAGGAGGTGCACGTATGAACACCGCAATCGTCTCGTCCATCATCGGTACCGTCGGTGCCGCTTTCATCACCGTTCTCGTCTTCTACCTTCAGAGCCTGCGCGACGACATCCGAGCGGTTGGAGTTCGGATCGACAAGGTCGAGTCGAGTCTGTCGTCGAGTCTGTTGTCGATCCACCAGAGCCTCGCTCGGATCGAAACGACCCTGGAGGAGCACGGCCGGCAGCTTGAGCGGATGGCCGATCATGGTGAGCGGATCGCTGCCCTCGAGAGCGCGGGCGCCGCGGTGTCCTGAAACACTCGTGCCGGGTCAATCCCTCCCCGGCCGGCGGATCCTCTCACTTTGATTCCTGATCTGCGCCCCCTGGCGGTCGGTGCTGCGCTGGTGGAGGCCGGTGCGGCGCCGCGGCGGGACCGCGGCGGGGTGCCGGAGGTGGTCCGGCTGGCCGGGGGCTACTCGTGGATCACCTTGCGGGTGCGCTGGGGAGCCGATCACGCCGTCATCGTGCGGGTGGCACCGGTGGGGGGGACGGTGGAGCCTTACGATCCGGCTGCGGAGGCCCGGCGACTGCGGGCTGTGGCCGGGGTGGTGCCGGCCCCGGAGGTGCTGGCGGTCCGCGATGTGCCGAATCCCATCGGGCGACCGTTTGGGGTACACTCGCTGGTGCCCGGCGAGGCCCAGCGGCGGCCGGCCGATCCGGCGCCGTACCGGGAGGCGCTGGCGACGGCGCTCGGAGCGCTGCACAGCCGGGGCGACCCGCGGGCTCTGGGCAATGTCGCCACCATCGGTGCCGCCTACGAGGCCGAGTTGGCCCGGCTGGCCGAGGCCTACCGGCGTTGCTGGCGGCACCTGGGGATCGACGTGGCGATGCGCTGGCTGGCACGCCATTGCCCAGAGAGCGAGGACCGGCCCGCTCTCTGTCACGGTGACTTCCGGCCGGCCAACGTGCTGTGGACCGCTCCCGGCGTCATCGGCGGCATCGTCGACTGGGAGCGGGCCTGGGTGGGCGATCCGCTGTGCGACGTGGCCTTCAGCATGCACCTCGGCGGTTGGGGGGCCATCGAGGGCGAGGCCGTCGCCCCGTACCGGGCTGCCGGCGGCGTCGAGATTGACACTCAGCGGCTGCGTTACGCGCTGCGATTCGAGCGCGTGCGGTCGTACCTGTCGGGCATGCAGGGCCTGGCTGCCCTGGAGGCGGGCCGGGCGGACGACCCGCGGTTGGCGGAGATCGGCGCCGCGGCGCAGGCGGGCGCCTGGGAACTCGTGGCCTGGCTCGAGCCCGACCTTCCGCCCCTGGGCGAAGTACTGGATCCGCCGGGGGCCTCGTACCCGGGCGGCGCCGATGAGCCCGGTCTGCCACGAGTCCAGTGGCGCGACATCTGAGGGTGGCACACCTGGCCTGAACTGCGAGACTGTGCAGCCGGCCGGAGCAGGCGGCCGGGAGGGATCACCATGAACCTGAGCGAGCGCGACGAGTACCTCCACCACCCGCCCGACGACTCCGGCCGGCTGTGGAGCGACAACTTCTGGTTCTCGGTCTGCGACCGTGAGGCCGACGTCTTCGGCATCAACCACATCCACGCCAGCCTCTCCCACGGCTACATCCGGGCCAGCGCCTGCTACGTCATCGACGGGGTGCCGCAGCAGTGGGCGTCCCGGCAGCCCCTCGGTGGCGACCCGGTCTTCGACACCCTCGGCGACGGCAGGGTGCGGTTCGAGGTCCTGGAGGCCTTCGGGCGCTACCGCTGGCAGTTCGACGGCCCCAAGTTCGGCTTCGACCTGAGCTACAGCGGCCGGTTCGACCCCTTCGACTACGACGACTGCCTCGGCGGCAACCCGCTGGCCACCTACGAGAACTACGGCGGCCACTACGAGCAGGCCCTCGACTGCGCCGGCAGCTTCGAGGCCCACGGCGGACCCCGCGCCGGCGAGCGCCGGCCGATCAGCTGCTGGGCGCACCGCGACCACTCCTGGACGCACCGCTTCGTACACGACTCCCCGTGGGTGCCCCGCCGGCGGCGCACCGCCGAGGCCGCCTGGGGCCATTTCTGGCCGTCGGTGCAGTTGCCGGGACGCCACCTCAACTCGTTCGGCTGGATGAGCCCCACCCAGCCGATCCCCGAGGGCCGAGCCCACAACGGAGGCTGGATCGCCGATGCCTCCGGCGCCCGCCCGATCCGCCACGCCACCTGCGTGCCCCGCATGGAGGACGACGAGCGCACCGCCATGGCCTTCACCATGACCTTCGAGATGCCCGACGGCGAGACGCTCACGGTGCTCACCGGACGAAAATGGGCGCAGACCCGCAACGGCCTGATGCGCGACGAGAACGACGCCGAGGTGCGCCTCGACTGCTACGAGCCGTTCTTCGACTTCGAGGTGGCCGAGACCGGCGAGCGGGGCTACGGCGTCGTGGAGTATTCGATCCACCCGCCGCATCCCCGGTTCCGGTTCTGATGCGCTCGGAGGCCCGGCCACTCGCCCGGCCGCCCCGGCGCGGCGTGCTGAGGATGCGCTGAGTGCGATTCGGCCTGCACCTGCCGCAACTCGGGCGCTCCGCCGGCCTCGACCACATCGTGCGCATCGCCCGGCAGGCCGAGGAACTGGGCTTCGACGACGTGTGGGTGGCCGACCACGTGGCCGTTCCGACGGCGCTGGCGGGCATGCCGTCGTTCTTCCCCGAGCCGGTGCCGCTGCTGTCGGCCGCCGCGGCGCACACCAACCGGGTCGGGCTCGGGACCAGCGTGCTGGTGCCCGCCTACCGCAACCCCATGCAGTTCGCCAAGCAATGGGCCACGCTGGACTGGCTGTCGGGCGGGCGCACCATCCTGGGCGTGGGCGCCGGCTGGCTGGACGAGGAGTTCGAGGCCTGCGGCGTGCCGATGCGACAGCGGGGGCAGCGCCTCGACGACTACATCGGCGGTTGGCGGGCCGCCTGGGGCGGCGCCGAGGAGTACGCCAGCGAGCACTTCAGCTTCCGCGACGTACGCGTCAAGCCGGCCCCGGCGGGACAGGTGCCCATCTGGATCGGGGGATCGTCGCCGGGCGCGCTGCGCCGCGCCGCTCGCTGCGAGGGCTGGATGGGCACGTGGGCGCCGCTGGAGGTCTTCACCGAGCGCCTCAGCGAGCTGCGGGCGCACGAGCAGGGTGCTGCCGGCGGCCGCCCGACCGTCGCCTCCATCCACATGGAGGTGCGCATCGGGTCGCCGCTGGACGGCGGTGGGCGCTGGAGCGAGGTGGGCGACGGCTACGGCGACCGGCCGGTGGCCACCGGTTCGATCCCCGAACTGGCCGAACTGCTGGCCGGCTACATCGAGGCGGGCCTGCAGCACGTGCTGTTCGTGCCGCTGGCGCGCAGCGAGACCGAATGGGCCGCGCACGTCGAAGCCCTCGTCGAGTTGAAGTCGCTGCTGGGCGCCGGGGATGATTCGGACGCTTGCGAACCGAGGAGGTAGGTCAATGGTCGATCTGACAGCGCCGTTCCATGTCGGTGTCGCCGTCTCGAATCTCACCGAGGCCATGGAGTTCTACTCCGCCGGTACGGGGCTCACATGGCACAGCCCGCAGTCGCTGGACGTCGAGCACCTCGTCGAGGGCAGGGTCGTCGAGACGAGCGTGCGCTTCACGTACTCCGTGCAGGGCCCGGTGCAGGTGGAGCTCGTGGAGGGGCCGATCGGCTCGTTCTGGGATCCCGGCACCGACGCGGGCACGTACCACATGGGCTACTGGACTGAGGATCTGCGGGGAGATCTCGGCACGCTCACCGGCGCCGGGTGGACCGTCCGCTTCACCGGTGCCGGCCCCGACGGCGGTCCCGCCGGCTTCGCCTACCTCATCGGTCCGGACCGCCAGCAGATCGAACTGGTGGACGTGATCGTGAAGGCCGCCTTCGACAACTGGTACGCCGACGGCGACTTCACCCTGTAGCGATCCCGCCGCCGTCGGCATCCCCGGCCTCGCATCGTCATTCCGGCGGAGGCCGGAATCCAGTGGGTAATGATCAGGCGGTCGTGAGGAGGTCGGCAACCTCGTCGGCGACTGCTGCGGCGTACTTACGGAGGTCGTCGTCGCCCACCGACGAGATGGGGTGGGGGACCGCGGCGGACGGGTAGCCGGGCGCCCCGACGGTCGGGGCGAAGCGGGCCGCCACGGCCACGAACGGCTCGGTGACCACGAGCGCGGTGGGCACGCCCCGGCTCTCGAGCAACACTGCGTCGTGCAGACTGCACGCCGTGCAGGCGCCTCAATCGCCGACGCCGGAGATCACCAAGTGCGAACGCGCCGCCAGCATGTCGGCGACGTCGGCGTCGATCGGCTTGCCGGCGGCCGGCTTGGAGTACACGTCCACGGTCGCCAACGGCAGGCGGCTGCGCAGCTCGTCGGCCACATGGCCCAGCAGCGTGCGGGCGTTGGGCTTGCCGTTCTCGATCAGCGTGAGGTGCAGCGCGTCGGCGGCGCCGCGTGTACGGCGGGGGGCGCGGGCGATGCTGCGTGCCTTGGGGACGTGGTCCGGTCGAACGACGGTGATGGTGGCCATCGAGTCGAGCCTACGGTACGTCTGAGAGGTGCTGCGACTCTCTTCAGCGGTCATTCCGGCGCAGGCCGGGATCCAGGGATCGAGGTCCGGCGCGTGCCGTCGGTGGCCACCGCAGGACTCGGCTGGTTCTGCGGCAGGCCCGCGCCCGGCACCGGCACCCGGCGCGTCACGGCGATGCTGTGCAGCGTCGGAGCCCACACCGGCAGGTACGCCGACCAGCCGGCGCCGTGGCCGCCGGAGGTCACCAGGAAGACGTCGTCGGCGCTGCGCACCGTCGGAAGCCTGCCGTCGGGTCCCGGTGTCATGTCGTGCTGGGTGTCGACCTCGAGGAACACGCCTGCCGCTTCGATCTCGGCAGGTGTGACCCGGCTGGCGTCGGCGAGGAACTCCCGGACACGGCTGCGCGTCCAGCCCGCCTTGACGAGCGCGGCGGTGTGCTCGGGCCCCAGCACCACCACCGCCTGGGCGCCCTTGCCGACGGGATAGGTGGCAGGGCAGCGCATGGCGGCCGCCATCGTGGTGAGGATGCCCTCCGGCGAGGGGTTGAGGTGGTTGGCCACCTGGCGCGGCCCCTCGGTGCCCAGGATCGTGACGGTGGAGTCCTCGAGGCCGTAACCCAACTCCACCCGCAGCGGCTCCCAGGGAGCGGTCGGCTCGTCCTCGGCGAGGCACAGCGTGAACTTGCCCGGGTGGCCGATGGAGGAGGCGTCCATCTCGCCGGTTCGGGCGCCGAAGACGTTGCGGGCCACGAGGCGCAGCGTGCGGCCCACGGCGGCGTTGGCGCGACTGCCCGGCCCGAGGGCGTTGTGGCGGGTGGCCATCTGCAACTCAGCGGTCACCGGCCCGCTCACGAGCAGGCAGAAGGCGGCCCCGCCGGTGCTGGTCATCACCGTGTGGGCGTTGAACGTCGGATCCAGCATGGCGCAGAGGGCCGCCACCACCAGCGGGAAGTGCCCGGGCGCGCAGCCGGCCATGACGGCGTTGGCGGCCGCCTGCTGGGCGTTGAGCGAGCGGCCCCGTGCCTCGATGGTGCCGAGCATGGTGTCGGGCGAGAGCCCCGCATGGTCCAGGAGCGCCCCCACACGCTCGGGCGTCGGCGCCACGACGGGCAGCCCGTCGGTCCAGCCCAGGCGATGGAACTCATCGAGGAAGTCGGCGTCATCGAAATCGATCGTGCGCAGACCGTCGGGCATGTCCGCACGGTACCGGTTCGCCCTCGCGCTCAGCTGTTCCTCGCGTCTCGGTGGCCCGTCAATTGCGTTTCTACCGCTCGTTTGGTAAGTATTGGGCGTGGTAGGCCCCGTTTCGAAGCAGATCTCCCTGGCTGAGGCCGCCGCTTCGGTGCCCGACGGCGCCACTGTCGCCCTCGGCGGGCTGTCCATGAACAGCGCCCCCATGGCGTTCGTGCGGGAGCTCGTGCGGGCTGGCAAGCGCGATCTCACGGTGGTGGCCATCGTGGCGGGCATGTGCGTGGACTGGCTTGTGGCTGCGGGTGCTGTGTCCCGGATTGTGGCCGGGCTCGTCAGCTTCGAGGGACTCGGCTTGGCCCCGCACTTCCGCCGCGGCGTCGAGAGCGGCAAGGTGACCATGGAGGAGTACTCCGAGCACCTGCTGATCTGCCGGCTGCAGGCGCAGGCCCGGCGCCTGCCGTTCGTGCCGACCGTGGCCGGGCTCGGCACCGACGTGCCGGCCCTCCATGGCGCCTCGGGGGCGCTGCGCATCGAGACTGACGCCGTGACCGGCCGCCCCTACGTGGCCTGCACGCCGCTGGCGGTGGACGTGGCGGCGGTGCACGTCCACGAGGCGGACGCGATCGGCAACGCCCGCGTCAACCCCAAGCTGATCTGGATGGACAGCGAGATCGTGAACGCCGCAGAGCGCACCATCGTCACCGCCGAGCGAATCGCCGGCACGGCCTCGTTCACCGCCGAGCCCCACCGCACCACCTATCCCCGCTTCATGGTCGACGCCGTCTGCGAGGCACCTCGCGGGGCCTTCCCCACGTCCTGCTTCCCCGAGTACGGCCACCACAGCGGGTTCTTCGAGGACTATCTGGCGGCGTGCGCCACACCGGAGGACTTCGCCGCGTTCTGGGAGCGTCGGATCGCGGGCCCCGAGACCTGGGAGGACTTCCTGGCGGCCAACGGAATGCCGGCCGCCGCCGACGGCGACGGGGCGGCGGCGTGAGCGGTACGTCGGACGAGACGGTGATCGTGCGTTCCCCGACAGGGGCAGGCACCATCGCGGCGGGCGCATCGTGAGCGGTGCACCTGCGGCCGTGCCGGGCTACGGCTGCACCATCGACGAGCTGATGGTGGTGACGTTCTCCCGTGCCATGGCCAACGACACCCGGGCGTTCAACGGTGCCGTCTCGTTCATCCCCGTCTGCGGCTACCGCCTGGCGCGGCGCACCCACGCCCCCGACCTGGTGTGGGCGGCCAGTTCGATCGCCGTGGACGCCGACCCGGCCGTCGTCGGCTCCTCGACACTCTCCGACGAGATCTGGGGCGGTGCCTCGATGCTCGCCAACTCGCCGTTCGACTTCTGGTCCCACGCCCAGGGCGCCCGCTACAACACCTTCGCCTTCCGGGGCGCCCAGATGGACGCCTGCGGCAACGTGAACAACAGCGTGATCGGCCCCTACGAGAGCCCCAAGGTGCGCCTGCCCGGCGGCGGGGGGATGGCCGACCTGGGCTGCATGATCCCCCGCATCTACCTGTGGAGCACCACGCACGACCCGCGCACGTTCGTGGAGCGGCTGGATTTCCGCTCGGGCATGGGCTGGGGCGACGGCGGCGACCATCGGGCCTCCCTCGGCATGCCCGGCGGCCCGCAGCTCTGCATCACCAACCTGTGCGTCTTCGACTTCGAGCCCGCCTCCAAGCGGATGCGGCTGGCCTCGCTGCATCCCGGCGTGAGCGTCGCCGACGTGCAGGCCGCCACCGGTTTCGAAGTGCTGCTGCCCGCGGGGGAGGTGCCCGCCACGGCCCGCCCCAGTGGCGAGGAGCTGCGCATCCTCCGCAGCGAGGTGGACCCCACCGGCGCCCGCCTGCGAGAATTCTGAGATGCCAGGGGGGCTGGCGCTGTGAAGATCCAAGGCTCGGTCGCGCTGGTCACGGGAGGCGCCTCGGGCCTCGGCGCGGGCGTGGCGCGGGGCCTGGCGGCGGCGGGCGGCAGGGTGGTGATTGCCGACCTGGCCTCCTCGGCGGGGGACCAGGTCGCCGCCGAGCTGGGCGACGGCGCCGCCTTCGTGGCTGTCGACGTCACCCGGCCCGACGACGTGGAGTCCGCCGTGGCGGCGGCGGCGGCCGTCTGGGGGCGGATCGATTTGCTGGTGAGCTGCGCCGGCATCAGCTCGGGCCAGCGGATGCTCAGCCGGAGCGGCGAAGTGCACACCCTGGAGCACTTCCGGGCGCACATCGAGGTGAACCTCATCGGGCTGTTCGACGTGCTGCGCCACGTGGTGGTGCACATGGCGGCCAACGAGCCGAACGCCGAGGGCGAGCGCGGCGTGATCGTCAACCTGGGGTCCATCGCCGGGATCGAGGGCCAGGTGGGGCAGATGTCCTACAGCGCCTCCAAGGGCGGGATCATCGGCCTGACGCTGCCGCTTGCCCGTGACCTGGGTAGCCGGGGCATCCGGGTGATGGCCATCTGCCCCGGCATCATGGACACGCCCATCCTGGCCTCGCTGAACGACGAGCAGATCGACGCCATCGTCGCCGGCAACGTCTTCCCCAAGCGCCTCGGCGCACCCGCCGACGTGGCCAACCTGGTGCGCCACATCATGGAGAACACCTACCTGAACGGCGAGGTCATCCGGCTAGACGCCGGCATGCGCCTGAACATCTCCTGAGCGTCGGAACGCCCTTCGTAGCGTGTCGAGCAGGCCGCGCGACCGGGTCGTGATCAGGCTGACCGCGACATCTCTAGCGGTCGGTGGAAGCTCCTTCGTCGCAGAGGGCCCGGGTAGCGAGCGTCTCATCGAGCACGCCGCGGTCGAAGCCCTGGCGGATGGAGTCGTTCACGGCCTGCTCGAAGCTGATGCCGCGCGTCGCCATCCGGTGGCGGATCATCTGCTCGGTGTCCAGAGCGAAGTCGACCGTCCTGCGCACACGTTCACGATAACAGCGGCCCCATGACGTTCTGAACATGGCGTTTGACATCATTTGAGTGACGTCGGTCACGCCGGCCGGTGGTCGGGTGCCGTGGGACGGCGCGCTCGAGAGAACCGCCGGTTCCCGCAATCTCGGCCATGCGGCATGCGTCGAGGAGGAACCGATCCCACGACACGGCGGAGGCGATCCGTCTCAGCGGGCGATGGCGGATCGCCGATTCGACACGCTGTGCTGCGGGGGTTACGTCGAACGTGACACCTACCGCGCGACTAGGTTGGATGGAGCGCTTTGACCCAGGGGGGAGTCATGAGATCGTCGAAACGACTGTTTGTGTATGCCGTCGCGCTCTTGGCGGTGTTCGCCTTGATTGCGGCGTCCTGCGGGGACGACGAGGCTGAGAGCACCCAGCCCGCAGCCCAACCGGCCCCCGAGCCGGCGCCGTCGCCGTCGCCGGATCCTGCGCCCGAGCCGCCGCCGCCCGAGCCGGCGCCGTCGCCGGATCCTGCGCCCGAGCCCCCGCCGCCCGAGCCGGCGCCGTCGCCGGATCCTGCGCCCGAGCCCCCGCCGTCGCCCGAGCCGGCGCCGGAGCCCCCGCCGCCCGACCCGATGGCAGAGTGCGTCGCCGACGCGGAGGCCGCGGTGGCGGCCGGCCAGCAGCCGATTCCCGTCCTGGGCCCGTCGAGGCCGCTGGACATGTCAGCGCTCGCCGGCAAGAGCATCTGGAACATCCTGATCTTCACCAACGAGTTCACCGGTGCGGTCACCGCCGGACTCGAGGAGGCGGCTGCCGAGGCCGGTATCGACGTCACGATCTTCGACGGTCAGGGTGATCCGAGCGAGTGGAATCTCGGCGTGGAGCAGGCCATCGCGCAGGGCGCCGACGCGATCATCCTGCAGGCCGTCGCCCCCGGCGCGGTGTCCGCACCGCTGGCGGACGCCGCCGATGCCGGCATCGCCGTGGTCGACATCTTCAACGGCAGCTTCGATCAGCCGCTCCCGCCGGGCGTGTTCGCCCACGTCGCGCCCGACTTCCGGGCGAGCGGCGAGCTGATGGCCAACTGGATGCTGGCCGACTCGGGCTGCGACGTGCGCGCCGCCATCTTCGGCATCCGCGCCCTGCCGCTGCACGACGACATGATGGTGGCGGCGCAGGCCAGGATCGAGGCGGCCTGCGACTGCAAGGCCGTGCTCGAGGACGTGGACCCGACCACGATCGGGAGTGACTTCGCTCCCAACGTCAGCGCCGTACTGGGACGCGAGGGCGACATCAACTACCTGTTCCCGGTCTGGGACGGGTTGATGCCGCTGGCCAAGACGGCCGCCGAGGGATTCGACGTCAAGTTCCTCGGCCACGACGGTGTCTCGTCGAACCTCGACGACATCCGCGCCGGCGGCCCGGGCGCGCAGTCGGCCACGGGAGCCTTCCCGCCGAACGAGTGGATCGGCTGGGCACTGCTCGACCAGGTCGGCCGGGCGCTGGCCGGTGAGGAGGCTCTCGACTGGGTCGTGCCGCACGCGGCGATCGACAGCAGCAACGTCGGCCCGAGCAACGATCAACTCGGACCGTACGCAGATTGGACGAATTACCGGGACGCCTTCCGCGAGGCCTGGGGTCTCAGCTAGGAGTATCGCCTCGGCCGGAGGGCCGGCGTGCTGACGCCGGCCAGCGAGGGTTCGCGCGTGCCATCTGAGGCCCGCGAGGCCGGCCCCGGCGACCGGGACCGGCCGTGGACCGACCTGCTGGCCCGCCACGGCGGGCGCTACGCGCTGGTCTTCGTGCTCGGCGCGTTCATTGCCACGTTCGCCATCTGGCTCCCCGACAAGTTCTGGACGGAGGCCAACTTCCGGGCGATGGTCAACTCGCAGGCCATCGTCCTGCTGCTGGCCCTCGCAGCGACGATCGTCCTGCGCACCGGGGACTTCGATCTCTCGATCGCCTCGGTGATGACGCTGACCGCGGCCACATCGGCGGTGATCGTCGAGGACGGGCGGTCACTGGGGCTCATCTTCGTCGTGGCGATCGCCGTCGGGATCGTCGTGGGGCTGATCAACGGGTTCCTGGTCGTCAAGGTCGGGGTCAGCTCGTTCATCACGACGCTGGGGATGATGACGGCCCTGACGGGAGTCGCCATCGCCGTCACGAACTCGCGCCAGATCTACAACCTGGAAGGGCCGATGCTCACCGTCGCCCGCTACAAGATCCTGGACTTCCCGCTGCGCACCTGGTACGGCTGGGCGCTCGTCGTCGTGCTCTGGTACGTCTACGAGCGGACGCCGGTCGGCCGCTACCTGCTCTTCATCGGCGGCGGCCGGGACGCCGCCCGCCTCGCCGGCCTGAACGTCGACGCCATCAGGATCGGCTCCTTCGTGGCCTCGTCGATCGTGGCAGCCCTGACCGGCATCGTGCTGGCCGGCTTCCTCGGCGGCATCGATCCCAACATCGGCCCGAGTTTCCTGCTGCAGCCGTTCGCCGCGGCATTCCTGGGGGCGACCGCGCTGCACATCGGCCGGTTCAATGCCGTCGGAACCATCATCGCCATCTACCTGCTGGTCGTCGGGATCACCGGGTTGACACTGCTGGGCGCCGAGCGCTGGGTCAACGAGGTCTTCAACGGCGGCGCGCTGGTGCTGGCGGTGATGTTCGCCCGCCTCGTGGGGCGCCGGAGGTAGCGGGCGGGTGGCGACTCCGACCGATCCGGCTCTCGACGTTCGCGCGGTCAGCAAGCGCTTCGGCGGAGTGCACGCGCTCGTGGGGGTGGACCTCCGGCTGCGGCGCGGCGAGATCCTGGGTCTGGTCGGCGAGAACGGGTCCGGCAAGTCCACGCTCGTCAAGGTCCTGAGCGGCTACCACACGCCCGAGAGGGGCGCGACGGGCGAGGTGTTCGGCCGGCCGTTGTCGTTCCCCGTCAACAATCCCGGCGAACTCGGGATCGCCGTCATCCACCAGGATCTGGCGCTGGTCGACGAGATGACCGTCGTCGAGAATCTCGGGGTCTCCTCGAGTTACGGCTCGTCGGGGTTGCGGCCCGTGCGCTGGCGTCGCGAGCGGTCCCGGAGCGTCGAACTCCTGGAGCGGTTCGGCGTCGACGTGGATCCTGGGGCACGGGTCGGCGATCTGGCGCCCGCGGAGCGTGCCAGCGTCGCCATCGTCCGGGCGACCCGCGAGCTCTCCAGCCACGCGCACCGGCACATCCTGATCCTGGACGAGCCGACCTCGTATCTCACCGGAGCGGAGGCGCAGCGGGTGATGCGGGTGATGCGCACGGTCGCCGAGAGCGGGTCCAGCGTCATCTTCATCAGCCATCATCTCCATGAGGTGGTCGAGGTGGCCGACCGTGTCGTGGTGCTGCGCGACGGGCGGGCCGTCGCCGACGTCGACGCCGCCACCACGACCGAGGCCCGGATCATCGCCCACATGCTCGGCCGCGAGCTGGGCGATTTCTACCCGGCCCGGCTGGATCCGGCCGGCAGCCGCGACGTGGCGATGGTCGCCGAGCACGTGACCGGGGAGATCGTCGACGACCTCTCCTTCGAGCTGCGCCACGGCGAGATCCTGGGGGTCACGGGCCTGGCGGGCATGGGCCAGCAGGAGTTGCCCTACCTGCTGACGGGCGTGCAGGCCCCCGCCGCCGGCGTCGCCCGCCGCGGCGACGATCGGGTGCTCGGACGGTCGCCGGCCGCGACGCTGCGAGCCGGCGTCGTGCTGGTGCCGGGCAACCGGCAGCGGGACGGCGTCTGGCTGGATGCGACCGCGGCCGAGAACATCTCGCTTCCGGTGCTCCGGGAGTACTATCGCCGGGCCTGGCTGAACGGGCGCGAGGAATCCACCAGGGCGAAGGGCCTCATGCAGATGTTCCGTGTGCAGCCGCCGATTGCCGACCAGAAGGTCTCCAACTTCAGCGGCGGCAACCAGCAGAAGATCGTCCTCGCCAAATGGCTCCAGGGCGAGCCCGACGTGCTGCTGCTGGACGAACCCACCCAGGGCGTGGACGCCGGTGCCCGCAAGGAGATCCTGGAAATCGTCCGCGCTGCCACCGAGGCGGGGGCCGCCGTGGCGATCTTCTCCTCCGATCTGGAGCAGCTGGCCAACGTCTGCACGCGGGTGCTGGTGCTGTGGCGCGGGCGCGCCGCGGCCGAACTCGTCGGCGATGAGATCACCGAGGACTCGCTGCTGCAGGCCTGCCAGGGCGAGTCGTCGTTGGTGGCATGATGCGCCGCGCCGCCAGTGACGTCGGCGGGACCTTCACCGATCTCGTCCTGCAGGACGCCGCAACGGGCCGCTTCACGATCACCAAGGTCCTCTCGACATCGCCGGATCCCAGCATCGGGGCGATCGCCGGCTTCGAGGCTCTGATCGATGCGGCCAACATCGAGGCGGGCGCCGTCGACTATCTCGCCCATGCCTCGACGGTTGCATCCAACCTGGTGATCGAGCGCAGCGGGGGACGCACGGCACTGCTCACGACCGAGGGGTTCCGCGACGTCCTGCACCTCCAGCGCCAGAAGCGGGCAGTGTCCCACGACCTGTTCTACGACAAGCCGGCGCCGCTCGTGGACCGCCGCGACATCCTCGAGGTGCCCGAGCGGATGGCGGCCGACGGGTCCGTGCTGGTCGCCCTGGACGAGCGACGGACGGCGGAGTTGATCGCCGAGATCGCCGCCCGCGGCATCGAGTCGGTGGCCGTCGTGCTGTTCCACGCCTACGTCAACCCTGACCACGAGCACCGTGTACGGGAGGTCGCCGCCGACGTGGCGCCCGGGCTGCTGGTGTCGCTGTCGAGCGACGTCAGCCCGAAGTGGCGGGAGTACGAGCGATCGAGCACAACCGTGATCAATGCGTACGTGAAGCCGCGTGTGAGCGGGTACCTCGACGGGATGCAGGCGTCGCTCGGCCGCCTCGGTATCTCCCGCCCCCTGCACGTCATGCAGTGCAGCGGCGGGTTGGCGGTCGTCGACGCGCTCAAGCGCCATCCCGTGACGCTCGTCGAGTCCGGGCCGGCGGCCGGTGCGCTCATGGCCGGCATCCTCGGGCGGGTGTCGGGGCGGGATCGGATTATCGCCTTCGACATGGGCGGCACGACCGCCAAGGTCTCGATCCTGCAGGACGGCGAGCCCCAGATGGTGGAGGACTTCGAGGTGGCGCCGACCACGAAGCTCCGCCCGGGCAGCGGATTGCCGATCACCACGCCGGCGGTGGATCTGATCGAGGTGGGCACCGGCGGCGGCAGCATCGCCCACCTCGAACTCGGCGTGCTTGCGGTCGGTCCCGAGAGTTCCGGTGCCAGCCCCGGGCCGGCGTGCTACGGGTACGGGGGCGACGCCCCGACGGTGACCGACGCCAATCTGGTGCTCGGCTACCTGGATGCGGACTACTTCCTCGGCGGCGACCTCGTCCTCGATACCGCCGCGGCGCGCCGGGTCATCGAACGGGACATCTGCGACCGGCTGGACCTGCCGCTCGAGGAGGGTGCCTACGCCGTCCATGCCGTCGCCAACGCCAGCATGGCCAACGCCATGCGGGCCATGACGATCCAGCGGGGCTTCGACCCCCGGGACTTCGGTGTGGTGGCGTTCGGCGGCGCCGGTCCGGCCCACGCGGTGAGCATCGCCACCGAACTGGGCAGCCGGGAGATCCTCGTTCCCGCCAACGCCGGCGTCAGCAGCGCCATGGGTCTGCTCTTCGCCCCGATCAAGTTCGAGTTCGTGCGCACGCTCGTCACCCGGCTCGAGACCGGCAGCCTCAAGCAGATGAACGAGGTGTTCGCCGAACTCGAGGAGCGGGGAGCGGCCGGTCTGGCCGAGGCGGACGCCACAGAGGGCGCCGGGTTCGTCCGCAACGCGCTGATGCGCTACGTCGGTCAGGGCTACGAGGTGGCCATCGGGATGCCGCCGGGGCGTCTCGGCGACGGCGACGTGGCGGCAACCAGGGCGCGGTTCCTCGCGACATACGAGCGGATCTACGGCTACGCGGAGCCCCAAGGGGAACTGGAGATCGTCGACTACCGCGTGACCGCCGCGGCCCCGGCGCCTCCGTTCGAGCTGCCTCGGGTTGAGCGGGGCGACGCGGCGGACGCAGCGGCGAGAGGCAGCAGGGACTGCTATTTCCCCGGAGCCGGTTTCGTGGAGAGCCCGGTGTGGGACCGCTACCGCTTGAGTCCGGCGACGAGCATCGACGGGCCGGCCATCGTGCAGGAACGCGAGTCCACCACGGTCATCCCGCCCGGCGCGGCGGCCGTGGTCGACGAGTGGCAGAACCTCGTGGTGTCGGTGGGGGAGGCGCCGTGACGGTCGATCCGCTCACCCTGGCCGTCATCTCCGGGGGCGTCGTGGCGATCGCCGAGGAGATGGGCTGGGCGCTGCGGCGCACCTCGTTCTCCGAGGCGGTGCGAGAGGGGGAGGACTGCTCGGCATCGGTGTTCAACGCCGCAGGCGACATGATCGGGGCGGGCAACTACGCGCCCGGTCATCTGGGTACGAGCCCGACGGCGGTCGCCGGCGTCGTGGCGGCGTACCCGACCGAGGAGATGCGGCCGGGCGACGCCTTCCTGGTGAACGACCCGACGATGAACTCGGGCCACTTCCCGGACATCTTCTCGATCGCGCCCATCTTCTACGGCGACGAGATCGTCGGCTTCACGGTGGTGACCGCCCACCACGTCGACGTCGGCGGCGCCGCGCCCGGCAGCCAGGCGATCATCGGCATCGTCGACATCCACCAGGAGGGGATCCGGATCCTGCCGGTCAAGTACTTCTCGGAGGGAAAGCCGATCCGCGAGGTGCTGGACCTGATCGCCACCAACGTCCGGATCCCGGATCAGGTGGTCGGCGATCTGCGGGGCCAGTTCAACGCCAACATGGTGGGCGCCGCCAAGGTCTGCGAACTCATCGACCGGTTCGGTCTGGAGACCTACCGGGCGGCGACCGACGAACTCCTCCAACGCTCGCATCTGGCCATGCGGGAGCACATCGGCGCCATCCCCGCCGGGCGCTACGAGTTCGTCGATCACATCGACGACTTCGGGCCCGACACCGATCCGATCCGGATGCAGCTGGCCATGACCGTCGGCGACGGCAGGATCGTCGCCGACTACACCGGATCCAGCCCGGTCACCCGCTCGGGCGTCAACTCCTACCTGGCGTTCACGACGGCTTACACGCTTCACGCCTCACTCTCGGTCGTTGGTCCTCGCGTGCCGCTCAACTCCGGGACCATGCGGCCCATCGAGGTGTCCGCGCCGCCGCACTGCTTCTTCAACGCCCGCTACCCGTCGCCGACCGGCGGCCGGGCGATCGTGGCGCGCTACCTCGTCGACGGCGTGCAGGGCTGCCTGGCCCAGGCCGTGCCGGACCAGGTCGTGGCGTCGTCCTCGCAACTCGCCAACTCCACGATCGGCGGTGTGGACCTCGAGGCCGAGCGTCCCTGGGTGTACTACGACCTCACTTTCGGCAGCACCGGCGCTAGACCCTTCAAGGACGGGTGCGACGGGCTCGTGTCGGGCTTCAACACCGGCAACATCCCCATCGAGATCCACGAGGCGAAGTGGCCGGTCATCATCGACCGCTTCGGCTTCATTCCCGACAGCGCCGGGCCCGGCACGTACCGGGGTGGCATGGCCGTGCGTCGCGACGTGCGGAACCTGGCTGATCTGGCCCGGGTCACCAACCTCCACGATCGTCACGTCTTTCCCCCCTGGGGCCTGTTCGGCGGCGGTGCCGGGTCGCTCGGCAACATCGTGTTGAACCCCGATCGGCCCGATGAGGCCGACCTGCACTCGAAGTCCATCGTGGACATCGGCCCCGACGACGTCATCAGCTTCCGCACCTGCGGCTCCGGCGGCTACGGCGATCCGCTCCGGCGCGATCCCGCTGCGGTCCTGCACGACGTCCTGGAGGGCTGGGTTACAGTCTCCGGGGCGCGCCGCGACTACGGCGTCGTCATCGCCGACGACCGGGTCGACGAGGCGGAGACGGCAGCGCTGAGGGGGATGAGATGAGCCACCACACCTCGATCGAGCGGATGCTCGAACTGCTCGTGAAGATGGCCCGGATCCGCACGTTCGAGGAGACGATCGAGCGGCTGAACCGCGAGGGTCGCATTCCGGGATTCCTCCACACCTCGATCGGCCAGGAAGCCTCGGCCGTGGGGACCTGCGAGGTCCTCGAGGAGGGCGACTACGTGACTTCCACGCACCGGGGCCACGGCCACTGCCTCGCCAAGGGCGCCGACCTGCGGGCGACGATGTGCGAACTGTACGGCAAGGCCGGCGGGCAGAACGGCGGCCGAGGCGGGTCCATGCACGTCTCGGACTTCGGCGTCAACATGCTCGGTGCCAACGCCATCGTCGGCGCCGGGCTCGGGATCGCCGTGGGCGCAGCCCTGTCCTCCAAGTTCCGGGAGTCCGGCAACATCGCGGTGGCGTTCTTCGGCGAGGGCGCCTCGAGCAACGGCGCCTTCCACGAGAACCTGAACCTGGCGTCGTCCATGGGGGTGCCGGTCCTGTTCGTCTGCGAGAACAACGGCTACGCCCATGAGGCGCCGGTGCAGAAGATGCTCAACGTGCCCAACGTCGCCGACTTCCACACCGGCTACGGCATACCGGGCGAGATCGTCGACGGTAACGACGTGCTGACGGTGCTCGACGTGATGACCGAGGTCACCGATGTGGTGCGGTCGACCGGGCGGCCGGCCCTCGTGGAGGCCAAGACCTACCGCCATCGCGGTCACCACGGCGGCGACTCCGGCCGCCACTACCGGCCCGCGGAGGAGATCGAGGCGTGGCTGGCGAAGGATCCGATCCTGCGGCTCAGCCGGCGGCTGGCCGAGGCGGGTGTCGACCAGGGGACGTTCGACGGCGTGCTCGCCGGCGCCCAGGCGGAGATCGACGACGCCGTCGAGTTCGCCGAGGCGGCGCCGCTGCCCGATCCCGAATCCGCGCTTCTCGGGGTGTACGGGGGTGATTCCGGTGAGTAGGGAGACGACGTTCCTCGAAGCGACCCTCGAGGCGGTGCGCGAGGAGATGGCACGCGACGACCGTGTCTTCGCCATCGGTGAGGACTCCGGCGTGCGCGGCGGCAGCTTCCCGATCTTCAAGGGCATCGCCCAGGAGTTCGGCGACCACCGGCTGATCGGCACGCCGATCTGTGAGGGGGCCACGACCAACACGGCCCTCGGGGCTGCGATGACCGGCATGCGGCCGATCGTGGGGCTGCATTTCGCCGACTTCATGCTTCGGGCGATGGACGAGATCGGCGACCAGGTGGCCCGAGCCCGCTACACCTTCGGCGGCCAGTGCGACGTGCCGATGGTGATCCGCGCCTACGACGGGGTGGTGAACTCGGCGGCCACGCAGCACTCGGGCGCCTACGAGGCGATCTTCGCTCACTTCCCCGGCCTCAAAGTCGTCATGCCGTCGACGCCGGCCGATGCCAAGGGACTGCTGAAGACCGCAATCCGCGACGACAACCCGGTGATCTTCCTCGAGCACAAGCGGTTGCTCCGCACGCGCGGACCGGTGCCCGAGGGGAAGCATCTCACGCCCTTCGGTCAGGCGGCGGTCCGGCGCTCCGGCACCGACGTGTCGATCGTCGGCTACGGGATCATGATGGCTCAGGCGCTCGCCGCCGCTGAACGACTGGCCACCGACGGCATCGAGGCCGAGGTGATCGACCTCCGCACGCTCGTGCCGCTCGACGAGGAGACCGTGCTGGCTTCTGTCGCCAGGACAGGTCGCCTCGTCGTGACCCACGAGTCGTGGCGCCGCAGCGGGTTCGGGGCCGAGGTGGCGGCCATCGTCGCCGAGAAGGGCTTCGCCGATCTCCGGGCGCCGATCATGCGCGTGGCCGGCGAGGACGTGCCCGTGCCCTTCAGCCCGGTCCTCGAGCAGCGCGTCATCCCGAACGCCGAGGGGATCGTCGCCGCCGCCCACAGCGCCTGCGCTCATGGCTGATCGGCGGTATGTCTGCGCGATCGACACCGGCGGAACATTCACCGACTGCGTCGTCCTCGATGACCGCGGGAGGCTGACGCAGACCAAGTCGCCGTCCACGCCGACCGAGTTGGCGCGCGGCGTTTTCGACGCCATGGGCGCGGCAGCCGGTGCACTGGGGCAAGACCTCCGGGAGCTCCTCGCCGCAACCAGCCACCTCATCGTGGGCAGCACGATCGGCACGAACGCGGTGCTCCAGCAGCGCGGGGCGCGGGTCGGCATGATCGTCACCCGGGGACACCGCGACGTGGTGGCGATCATGCGGGGTCACGGCCGCAATGCCGGCCGTCCCGTGGCCGAGGCCCTCGCCGTGCACCTCACCGACAAGCCCGACCCGATCGTGCCGCGCTCGAGGATCGTCGAGGTGGACGAGCGCGTCGACTGTTTCGGCGACGTCGTTGTGGGCCTCGACCGCGAGCAGGTGACCGCCGGCGTGGAGCGTCTGGTGGCGGACGGTGTGGATGCCATCGCCGTGTGCTTCCTGTGGTCGTTCATCAACGATCGCCACGAGCGCGAGGCGAAGGAGATCGTGCGAGCGGCGGCGCCGGGGCTGTTCGTGACGACATCCAGCGAGGTGGTGGCGCGCTGGGGTGAGTACGAGCGCTGGATGGCGGCGGTGATCAACGCCTCGCTCGGCGACCTGACGGCCCGCTTCGTGGAGGGCATCGAGGGTCGGCTGGGTGACCTGGACTACGGGGGGCAGTTCCTGTTGATGACGTGCAGCGGTGGCTGCGTGCCGGCGGCGGAGGCGAAGCGGCTGCCGGTGCTGCTGCTGGATTCGGGCCCGGTCGGTGGCATCACGGGGACGCGCTACCTGGCCCGGATGCTCGGGCACCCGAACGTCATCGCCACGGACATGGGTGGCACCAGCTTCGACGTGGGCCTCGTGCGCGACTTCGAGCCGGTGCGCTCGGGCGACCGGACCATCGGGCAGTTGAAGTACTACGTGCCCAACATCGACGTGCGCTCGATCGGCAGCGGGGGAGGCTCCATCGCCTGGGTGGACGAGAACCGGAATCTCCACGTCGGCCCCCACAGTGTCGGCGCCGATCCGGGGCCGGCCTGCTACGGCCGCGGCGGGACGACGCCGTCGGTGACCGACGCGCACGTCGTCCTCGGCGGGATCTGCCCCGACTTCTTCCTCGGCGGCGAGTTGCCGCTGGATGCGGCCGCTTCGGAATCGGCGCTCGCCGGTATCGCGGTGCCGCTGGGGATGGACACCGCGATCGCCGCGGCCGGCGTGCTGCGCATCACCGAGGCGCTGATGGCCGACCTGCTGCGGCGCATGACCATCGAGAAGGGCTTCGACCCGTCGGACTTCGTGCTCTACAGCTACGGCGGCGCGGGCGGGCTCCACGCCGCCGCTTTCGCCCGGGAGCTCGGCATCGGCACGGTCGTCGTGCCGCTGGCGGAGGCCGCCTCGGTGTGGTCGGCGTTCGGCATCGCCGCCTCCGACGTGCTTCATGTGTACGAGGCGGCAGAGTTGATGATCGCGCCGGTCGACGCGGCCGCCGTGGAGGCCAACGTGAAGGCTCTGGAGCAGCGGGCCCGCCAGCAGCTCGAGGCCGAGGGCGTGGCGCCGGCCGACGTTGCTCTGCGGCGCTTCGCGGCCATCCGCTATGGGCTGCAGGTGCACGAGCTCACCGTGCCGCTCGCCGGCGGCCAGATCGGCGACCGTGAGATCGCCGCGGCCATCGAGGCGTTCGAGCGGGCGTACGAGGACCGCTATGGCGCAGGGTCGGGATACGCCGAGGCGGGGTTCGAGTTCGTCTCCGTGTCCGTCGAGGCGGTGGGCACGATCAACAAGCCCACTCTCGCAACCGACGACGTCGAGGCCGACGAACCGGCGCGAAGCACCCGGAGCCGCCCCAAGCACTGGCCCGAGTTGGGCGGCTTCACCGACACGCCGATCTTCCGGCGCGACGACCTGGCGCCGGGGCGCACGATCACCGGCCCGGCGATCGTGGAGTTGGCCACCACCACTGTGGCGGTCGGTCCGGGAGACGTCTGCCGCCAGGACGCGCTCGGCAACCTGGTCCTGGAGGTGGCTCGCCATGGCGCTTGAGGGCGGGTTCTACGTGCCCCCCGCCGAGATCGCGATCGATCCGGGGCTGAGACTCTCGGGGGACTTCTCCTCCGAGATCGACCCGATCACCTACGAGGTCATCCGGCACAACCTCTGGAACATCAACGAGGAGCACGGGCTGACCCTGGCGAACGTCTCCGGGTCGCCGGTCGCCGTGTACGCCCATGACTTCAACCCGTCGATCCTCACCGAGCGTGGCGAGTTCGTGTACTTCGGTCCGTACATCCAGTTCTTCTCCGGCATGACCGACCTCGTGGTGAAGTGGGTGCTGGAGAACCGCAGCACCAACCCCGGCATCCGCGACGGCGACATGTTCCTTTCCAACGACCCGATGATCGGGACCCATCACCAGAGCGACGTCTTCGTGCTGTGCCCGGTGTTCTGGGAGGGCGAGCTGTTCGCCTGGACGGCCAACGCCCTGCACCAGTACGACATCGGGGGCAACACGCCGGGGAGCTTCTGCGTCGACGCCACCGATGTCTTCGACGAGCCCACGCCGATACCTCCCATCAAGGTGGTGGAGGCCGGCGAGCTGCGCGCCGACGTGGTCGACATGTATCTGCGGCACAGCCGCCTCCCCCGGATCATGGGACTCGATCTGCGCGCCCAGATCGCCGGCAACAACGTGGCCCGCGAGGGGCTGTACCGGCTGATCAACCGCTACGGACCCCGCGTCGTCAAGGGGGTGATGCGCAAGATCCTCGACGACGCCGAGAGCGCCTTCCTGGCCAAGCTCGACGTCATCCCCGACGGCACCTGGAAGGCCAGGGGCTACCTCGAGACCGCCCATCCCGGCGACCGCGGGGTCTACGAGGGCCGCATGCGCGTCCGCAAGCAGAGCCACACGCTCACGTTCGACAACGAGGGCAGCCATCCCCAGACCGGGTCGCTCAACACCAGCTTCGCTGGCTGGCGGGGCGGCATCCTGGCGGTGCTCAACTCGTTCCTGTGCTTCGACATGCTGTTCGCCGTGGGCGGGGCGCTGCGCCACCTCCGTTTCGAGCCGTCGGCCGGCACGATCCTGTCGGTGGAGCACCCCGGCGCCACGAGCTGCGCGCCCGCCTTCGCCACCCAGATGGCCATCGATCTGGCCCACGAGTGCCTGGTGAAGATGGTGGCCGCGGCGCCGTCGCTGCGAGCCGGGGTTGTGGCGCCGGGAGGCCACTCCCAGACCGCTCTTGTGACCCTGCACGGGATCGACCAGCGGGGCGCCAACTTCGGCACCATCCTGACCGACCACCTACTCGGCTCGGTCGGTGCCTTCTCCACCCGTGACGGGGTGTCGACCGGCGGGCTCTACTGGGACCCGTTCTCGGTGGCGCCGAACGTGGAGTTCAACGAGCAGAGCTACCCGATCCTCACGCTGTACCGCCGGGAGACCCCCGACAGCGGTGGCGCCGGTGCCCACCGGGGAGGCAACGCCGCCTCGATGGCGTTCATCCCGCACCGCACCGGCGAGGTGAACCACGTGCTGATCGGGGCAGGTGTGGCGGTGCCGAGCGCAAGCGGTGTGGCCGGGGGGCTGCCGGGCGGCACGAGTTGGTACCGCTATCGCGACGGCACCGACATCGCCGAGATGCTCGGCGGCGGGCGCATCCCCGCCAGCCTCGACGAACTCAGCGGCGGCGACGCCGCGCCGCCGCCCAAGACCGAGCTCGTCCAGTCCGGCGTCGATGTGTTCGAGTTCGGCTTCACGGCCTCCGGCGGCTACGGCGATCCCATCGAGCGGCTGCCGAGCGATGTTGCGGCGGACATCGAGGCGGGGTCGGTCAGCGAGGGCGCTGCCGGGGCGGTGTATCTCGTGGTGCCCGGTGACCCGGCGGCGACCGAGCGGCGGCGGGAGGCCGAACGCCGCCGCCGCCTGGCGCTGGGGTCGCCGAACGGCGGTGGCATCGTCGAGGGGCCGACGCTCGTGGAACTCTCCGAACATCTGGCGATCGTCGGGACGTCCAACGGCGGCACCATCGTCTGCGCCGGTTGCCGGACGGCGCTGGCAGCCGCGGGCGACGACTACAAGTCCGGATGCATCCGCGAGGACCTGCCCCTGACCCGCGCCGGGCCGCGGGTCGGCAACACTGAGGACTTCATCGAGTCGCCGATGCAGTTCCGCTGCTTCTACTGCCCGGGCTGCGCGCGGCGCCTCGCCACCGAGGTCGCCCGGGCGGGCGACGAAGTGCTCGACGACGTCAGGCTGGTGGTGCCATGAAGCAGATCGTGATGCCGCGGATGGGGCTCACCCAGGAGACCGGCACCGTCATCGAATGGCGCAAGAGCGTCGGCGACCGCATAACCAAGGGTGAGATCTTGCTCATCATCGAGACCGACAAGGTGGAGACCGAGGTGATGGCCGAGTACGACGGGACCATCACCGAGATCCTCATCCCCGAGGGCCTCGAGGTGCCGGTGTTCACGCCGCTTGCGGTGCTTGAAGAGGGCTGAGTGATGCTGGGGCCTGATCTCATCATCATTCCGGCCGAGGCCGGGATCCACTGTCCGGCGTTTGGGTCCGGATTGCCGCCGGTCTGCTCTGCACGCGCCCAGGACTGACCGATGGATTTCGAGATCCCCGACGAGTTGACGATGCTCGTGGACAGCGTGCGGCGGTTCCGCGAGCGCGAGCTGATGCCGCTGGAGCAGCGGTTCCTGCGCGACGGCCGCCTGACCTCCGAGACCCGCACCGCGCTGGAACTGAAGGCCCGGGACCAGGGGTTCTGGGCGCTGGAGGTGCCCGAGGAATACGGCGGGGGCGGGCTGAGCCACCTGGGAGCGGCCCTCGTGGCCGAGGAGTTGTACAAGCACCCGGCCATGTTCGACTTCGGCGGTGAGCCCGAGCCGGCCCTCTACCACTGCACCGACGAGCAGAAGCAGGAGTGGTTCCACCCGATCATCGCGGGCGAGAAGCGCTGCGCCTACGCCTTCACCGAGGCCGGCGCGGGCTCCGACATCGCCGGGCTGGCCACGACGGCACAGGCCGACGGTGACAGCTGGATCATCAACGGCTCCAAGCTGTTCATCTCGTTCGTGCCGCGCGCCGACTTCGTCATCCTCTTCGCCACGGTGGACCGTGCCGCCGGCGCCAGAGGGGTCACGTGCTTCCTGGTGGAGAAGGGGACGCCCGGCTTCGAGGTTGCCCGCTCCATCCCCACGATGGGCGACGACTGGGAACCGCACGAACTCGTCTTCACCGACTGCGTGGTGCCCGACGACCAGAGGGTAGGCGAGGTGGGCGGCGGCTGGAAGATCACCTACGACCAGCTGACCCACGGGCGGGTCAAGATCGCCGCCTACCAGCTCGGCATCGCCCAGCGGTCCATCGACATCGCCACCGACTGGGCCCGGGAGCGCTCCACGTGGGGCAAGAAGATCGCTTCCCGCCAGGCCGTCCAGTGGATGATCGCCGACTCGCTGGTCGAGTTGGAAGCGGCCCGGATGCTGACCTACCGGGCCGCGGTGGCCCACGACGACGGCGAGCCCAACCAGACGCACGCCTTCATGGCCAAGCTGTACGCCACCGAGATGGCTCAGCGGGTGACCGACCGGTGCCTGCAGATCCTCGGCGGTCTCGGCTACAGCAAGGAACTGCCCGTGCAGAGCTTCTACCGCCAGGTGCGGGTGTGGCGCATCGGCCACGGCACTTCGGAGATCCACCGCTGGATGATCGCCCGCGACGCCCTCGGCTCGGCCGCCAAGGACTGAGGGACCGCCGGGTGATGCTGCGACCCGCTCCCTTGCCTTTCCGGCGAAGGCCGGAATCCATCGTCCAGCGGCCCGGCCAATGCCCGTCCCGGACTTCTCGGCGAACTCCTAGGAATCCTGGCAATGAGTGACCGGGTCGGTGACCGCACCCTGCGGGACCTGCTGGACGAGCGGGCGTCCCGGCGGCCCGGGCACCCGTTCCTGGTGTTCGAGGACGCCGCGGGGGCGGTCCGGGAGTACAGCTACGCCGAGTTCACCGCAGCCGTCGACGCCGCGGCGGCGGGGCTCGCCGACTTGGGGGTGCAGCCCGGCACCAAGGTCACGCTGCACCTGCGGAACTGTCCGGAGTTCCTGTTCGCCTGGTTCGGTCTGGCGACCATCGGCGGTGTCGCGGTGCCGTCCAACGTCGCCAACACGGCCGACGAGTTGCGCTACGTGCTCGACTATTCCGACTCGGAGCTGCTGATCACCGAGCCGCTGCTGCTGGAGACCGCGCAGGCCGCGGCCGCCGGCATCGCCGCCGTGCGCCACGTGCTGCGCACCGATGAGTCCGAAGCGTGGATGCCGGCCGGGGGCGAGCCTCCCCGGCCCCGGCTCGGCTCGGAGGACCCGGTCGAGATCCTGTTCACCTCGGGCACCACGTCACGACCCAAGGGCGTGGTGCTGACCCACGCCAACTGCCTGTGGTCCGGCGAGCGGGTCGCCGCGGCGATGACCCTCGGCGACGACGCACGCTGCCTCACCTCGCTGCCGACCTTCCACGTCAACGCCCAGTCGGTGACGGTGCTGTCGGCGCTCACCGCAGCCGGAACCTGCATCCTGCTGCAGGAGTTCAGCGCCCGCCGCTTCTGGGAGCAGATGCGCGCCCACCGGGCAACACAGACCAGCCTCGTGGCGATGCAACTGCGCACCCTGCTGGCGCAGCCGCCGGCGCCAACCGACACCCACCACAGCCTCGAGCGGGTCTTCTACGCCATCAACGTCACCGACGACGAGAAGAAGCGCTTTGAGGAGCGCTTCGGCGTGGCGTTGATCAACGGCTACGGGCTCTCGGAGGCCATGACGCTGGTGACCATGGCCCCGGTCTTCGGCGACAGGCGCTGGCCCTCCATCGGCCTGCCGCTGTACGACCGGAAGGTGCGCATCATCGGTGACGAGGGCGCCCCGCCGGCGGCCGGCGAGATCGGCGAGATCGTGGTCTCCGGGGTGCCCGGGCGGACCTTGTTCAAGGAGTACTACAAGGATCCCGACGCCACGGCCGCGGCGCTCGCCGACGGCTGGCTGCATACCGGCGACAACGGTTGGCTCGACGAGGACGGGTACGTGTTCTTCCTCGACCGGAAGAAGGACGTCATCAAGCGGGCCGGTGAGAACATCTCCGCCAGTGAAGTCGAGCGGGTCCTGATCGAGCACCCCGCCATCGAGGAAGTCGCCGTCATCGGCGTACCCGACCCGATCCGCGACGAGGCGGTGAAGGCCTTCGTCGTCCTGGCCGAAGGCGAAGGCGCCACCGCCGAGGACATCGCCGCGTTCTGCGCCACCCGCCTGGCCTCCTTCAAGGTGCCGACCGTCTTCGAGTTCCGGGAGTCGCTCCCCAAGACCTCGGTCGGAAAGATCGAGAAGAAGGCGCTGAGGGTGTGATCCCTGAACTCGACGAGCAGTGCGTGCCGCTGGTGGAACCGGCGCGGCGCCCGCCCGGTCGACGGTCGCGATGATCCCCGATCTGTACGAGCAGTGCCTGCCGCTGGTCGGGATCTCGACCACGGAGCACCTCGGCCGCATCGAGTCGTTGGCCGCGCAGCGCTTCGCCGTCGCCGCCGGCGCCATGCAGTCCGACGCGCCCCACCCGCTGTTCCTGTCCTCGGTCATGGGCTGGCTGGCGGGTCCCGCCGAGAGCGAACTGTATCCCGACGGCACCGCCCGCGGCTTCGTTCCGGGCGTGCCGCTGGCCGACGTCCGCCTGATGGGTGCCGGCCAGGACCTCGAGTTCCACGAGCCGCCCCGGGTGGGCGCCGACGTCACGCTCGAGACGACGGTCAGCGACGTCCAGCTGAAGCACGGGCGGTCCGGCGACCTGCTGTTCATCGGTCTGACGCGCCGATACACGACGGCCGAGGGCACGCTGCTCACCACGTGCCGCGAGACCTTCATCGCCCGATGAGCGATCCGCTGAACGGTCCTGACCCCCTCGTGTTCGAGCCGACGACCTTGCAACTGTTCCGCTTCAGCGCCGCCACCTGGAACCCGCACCTCATCCACTACGACAGCGGCTACGCCGAGACGGAGGGCTATCCGGACGTGCTCGTGCAGAGCCACCTGCACGGCTGCTTCCTCGTGGAGGTCGTGAGGCGCTGGATCGACGGGCGGGGCGAACTGCGGCGGTTCAGCTGGCGCAACCGCCACTTCGCCGTGCCGGGCGACGTGCTCACCTGCACCGGCCGCATCGTCGAGACCGATGGCGATCTCGTCACGCTGGAACTCGAGGAACGAAACCAGGACGACCAGGTCTGCGCCACCGGTTCGGCAGTGGTCGCCATGGGAGACTGCTGAGCAATGTTGCGCATCGCTCCTCGTCGTTCCGGCGGAGGCCGGAACCCACTTCGCAGCGGGTTCGTGTGCGCCTGCCGTCGATTGCGCGGCGCTCTCCTCGAGTCGAATAGGGAGGAACCGGATGACTGACGTGGATGCGCACTACGAGCGGCAACTGGGCGGCGTCCCGAAACCCATCAGCGGCCTCCGAGCCCACGCCCCGGAGTTCTTCGCCGGCATGGCCGCAGCGAGGGCCTCGGTCATGGACAGCGACTCGCCTGACGGCCTCGACCGGGCCATGAAGGAACTCCTGATCATCATCCTCGACATCGTCTACGACAACCCCGAGGGAGCCCTCATCCACCTGAAGGCCGGTCTCGAGGCGGGCCTAACGCTCGAAGCCCTACGCGAGGCCCTCCTGCTCACCGTCTACGTCGGGGGAATAGCAACCTGGGCCCAGTACGGCCAGATGATCTACGAGTCAGCCCTGGAGATGGCCGCCGAGTAGCCCCCGGATCTGCACCGGACAAGTCGAGCAGGGCGCCACCGAGTCATCGCCGGAGGCGACGCCTCTGTTGCGCGTGACGAGGCCCCCGGAGATTGCAATCAATGCATTGGGACTGTTGCAACTCTTACATTGGCCGATTGTCAGTGGCGCACTATCGGGGGCCTCGCCCCACTGAGAGAGGCGGCGGACGGCCACTGCGGGGTGTCGCCCGTTCCGTGCGGCCGCAGTTGGGTCCAGATGGGCGCGTAGGCGTCGGGGCGCCCCTGGGCGATGGCGAACATCGGGCCGCTGGGGAGGTCGGCCTGCGACGACAGGCTCAGCGTGGCCTCGGCGAAGGCGCGGGCGTCGCCGGAAGCTGACTCCCGGCAGGCCTGGTCCACCAGCGACTCGTACCGGCCGATGAGCCGGTCGGCGGCGCTGCGGAACTCCGCCACGCAGGCGTCGTACCAGTGCCAGAATTCCTCCGGCAGGTCGGCTCGGACGCTGCCGACTACGTCGGGGCCACGGTCGACCAACGTGTCGACCACGTCGGGGGCGAGCCGCAGCCGGGTCGCCGCCTGCCGCCGGCTGAGGCCGCGCTGCACGGCGTCGGCGACGGCGACGATCTCCCACACCCGTGTCGCGGTCAGCCCGGTGAGCATCCGGTGCGTGACCACGTAGGCGGGGAACTTCAGCTTGAGGCGGACGTGCGGGCGGTCGGATCCGGTGTCGAAGCGCACCACGTAGCCCTCCCGTGCCGACTCCTCGCTGGCGCTCACGTGGTCCACGAGTTCGGCGAAGGACCCGAAGTCGTGCCGCGGTGCACGCGGCCCCGGCCAGTCGATGACCTCCAGCGGCAGGTCAGCACCTGTACCGATGTCGATGACCGCCAGCAGCACGAGGTCCCGCATGTCGCCGTAGTCGGTCACGATCCGATTCCCGGGGTAGACGATCTCGAACAGCGGGGTCACGCCATGCCCGAAGCGGACGTGGGGGTACTTCTCGTGCCAGATGTCGGTGGCGACCGCGGCCTGAGCCGACGTCAGCGAGCCGCGCGTCGCCACGCGGATCTCGCTGCCGGGTTGGTGGTAGGCGATACCGAGCGAACCGTCGAGCTTCTCGGTGACAATCATCGACCGCCCCTCCGGCACCGGCGGGGCGTCCGGCTCGGCCGGGCCGAAGAACTTCGGGAACGGTCGGGCCACCACGCGGTCGGCCTCGTCGACGATCAGGCCGCGGCACGCGAGCGTGGCCCCGTTCCAGACCCGATCATAGGTCGCCCGCGGCGTGTAGTTGAGGATGCGGAGAGATCCCTCGGGTCGGACCGACACGAGCCCCGAGGCGATGGCGTCCGACAGCAGCGCAGGATCGACGAGTTCGTCGAGGCGCGGAACGTCGCGGCCAAACGGCAGGGAGGCCATTATGGAGGCGGACACCGAGGCGGCGGTTGGACAGGCGACTCAGGCCGGAGCGAGGACGCCGTAGTAGCGGGCCGCGGCGAGATGCACGGCCTCCAGGCTAGAACCTCCCGAGCAACACTCTCTGGCGACGCGGTATACATCGACCTGGCATGCTGCGAGGACCGGCTCCGCCCGCCGCCCCCAACAGGGATGCTTGACGACTACCGCGCCCACTTCGCGACTCATGAGTCGCGGCCGTGGAAGTCTCTTGTCGAGCTGCCGCAGGAGAAGTTCACCGATGTCGCGATCGCATCGCATCTGCTTGGCAGCATGTGACAGTCATGATGTGGGGGTCGGTGGCCGGGCCCGGCGAGTGGCGTGATGTCGCGCTCTCTCTTCGTGAACCTCCTGCACAAGCGGACGGTTCAACGAGAAGAGGTGTTCCAGGGGGCGTAGAGTCCAGCGACGTGATGGTGGCTGAACCGTCGGCGGGGCACCCGAGCCCGCATGCCGTATGGCCGGTTCCGACCGGCGTGCCGGGTCGGGGTGGCCCTGCGCCGGCGCTACTCGCCGGAACGCGCGGGGACGTAGTGGAAGTTGCGCCCGGCCCTGTTGGGGCGGCTCGGTGCCAACAGTTCCACATCGGACAGTGCCGCAAGTAGCTTGCCGGCGTAGGGCACGGAGAGCCCGAGAAGGTCTGCCGCTTCGGTTGAGGAGATCCGACCTCGGGCTTCGGCGAAACTGAGGATGCGGCTCCTGTGGCCCTCGACGGTGCTGGGCCGCTCGAGGCGGTGCGTGAGCCGCGCTCGGGGGAGGTCGGCCAAGCGGTAGGCAACGGGGAGTTCGTTAGGTCCTCCCTCGACACGGGTCAACAGGGAGTTCCCCCGAACCCTGGCTCGGACGATCCGTTCGAATGCGGTCTCGGTCTCCGGCAGCGAACGGTGCAGGACAGGAGCGGCCGTCGGGGCATCGATCCAACCGTGGCGGCTCAGATGTTCCAGAACGAGGAGCGCGTCGACGTCGGCTCTCAGAACGGCTGGCTCGATGTCGGCGATGAGGTCCGTCACCTCCTCGTCGGGGTCGCCCCCGGCGAGTACGACACGCACGTACGGTCCATCGATCTCGGTGATGTCCGGCGGTGGCCGTCCCTGGGAGATCATGTCGATGACCATGCGGTCCACGCCGATTCCCTCCCGCTCGGCCAGGTTCAGCGCCGCCATGGTCTCGGCGAGGCTGCGGTAGCGGGGTACGGCCGGATGCGTGATGATGTTGTCGGGGTTGACGCCGCCGACGAATCCGCCCGGCGAGGTGACCGACAGGGTGTCGCCGATGTGCTCGACCGTGGTCGGGTGGGGGGAGTGCCAGTCCCGGTGGACGATTCCGTTGACGACTGCCTCGCGCAGAGCCCGGGGCGGGATGGCCCGAAGTTGGCGGTGGGCGAAGCCCGCGGAGATATGGACCAGGCGGTTCGCCGCTGCGCCGGCGCGTTCCACCTCGGCGACCTGCTCCAGCAGCGGAGCGGCACTTCGTGTGCGATTGGTGCTGTCGCCTCCTGGCACGGTGCGGCGGATGTAGTCGATTCCCACCCACGGGGTCTCGACGAGTAGCAGCGATCCGGCGTTGGTGAGTCGGCCGTCGCCGTCGGTGAGGTTCAGGCGGCGGGGAAGGTCGGCTTCGGGAGCGACGGCCAGTTCCCGATTGGTGCCGTCGTCGGCCTCGGACAAGTAGCGACGGGCGATCCGCGTCGCTACTGGACTGACGTCCTCGATCGTATGGCCGGAGGGTTGCGCCGACCAGTCGACACCTGTCCGGTGGAGGCGCCCCGTGTGCCACGTGGTCGGATCGATGTCGACGCAGCTATCACCGACGCGCCAGCGCAGGCGTCCGTTGTAGCGGATCGGCTCCATCGCCTCGGCCGTGGTCAGTACGAGCAGCCGGCATCCGTCGAGTTCACCGGAGCGAACCGAGACGGTGAGCTTCTGCTGGGTCAACTGCCAGATGCGGTGGCGGAGCCATTCGGTGTCGAGCCGGGTGCCGATGCGGGTGCCGTCGTCGGCGATCCCGAGGATGATCGCGCCGCCGCCGGGAGTGTTGGCCATGCACGCCATCTCTCCGGCGATATGACGGGCGGCCTCATCGTTCTGGGGCTCTCCAGGGAGGATCCGGCGACTGCCCTGTCGTCGCCCCGGTTCCTCCTTCACGTCCACCTGCGTGGTCTCGATCAGATGGGGTGGTTCACCCCGTGACAGCTGCGCGAGCACCTGCTTGACCTGCTGTTCCAACGGGTCCGGACCGAGGAACTGGAACGCCACTGTGCCTCCAAGAGTTATACTTTCTTGCAACAAAGTATAACTCTCCGCAGGTCAACTGCCGGTTGTTAGGGTTTCGAGTCCCCGCGGTTCGACGATGCTGCCCGCGACATGGGCGTGCGATTCCCCGGTCGCACCAGAACAGGCAGCCGAGGCGACGTAGAGTCCGGGGGCGTGATGGCGGCTGAGGTGTCGGCGGGGCACTCGGGCCCG
>JAPOVS010000015.1 GCA_026708055.1 bacterium
GCCCGACGGGACCTACACCGCCATCACCGCCGGCAGCCTCCACACCTGCGCACTCGACGCCGACGGCGCCGTCACCTGCTGGGGCAGCAACACCGACTGGCTTAGAGGACCCACCGGTGCAACCGACGCGCCCGGCGGCCACTTCACCGCCATCAGCGCCGGCGGCGCTAGTTCTTGTGGTGTGCGCGCCGACGGAGGAGTCGAATGCTGGGGCGACCTCAGCCTCGTTAGACCGGCCGCGTAGGGACTGGAGCCCGCCGCGGGCGGCCCGCCGAACCGGCGACGGTGCGCCGCGACCCGCCAGCAGCCGTCGCCTTCCACCGCCCCCGCAATGCGCGGTCGGGCCGCCCGGCCTTGGCGCCGATCACCTCCGGGCGCGGCCGAACCGTGGCGCGGCGCCGTGCTGGACACCTCCAACTTCCCGCGCGCGAATCGCCGTCGCCATCGCCTCGCGGAACCGTGGCGCGGCGCCGTGGTGGGCACCTCCAACGGCTGGCCGCGTCTGCTTCAAAGCGGCCGTCACGTCCGATCAGTCCCAACCACCGACGGCGCTCACCGTCCCCCGCCCGGGCGAACTGCGGGCGGCGGACGCCCCGTGCTCGCAGCCCGCGCGCGGCGCTCTACGGCCCGAGGTGGGCGGGCCGAATGAGCACCGCAGTGTGCGCTGGGCGGGGCCCGGACCGCCGCGCCCTGGATTCCGGCCTACGCCGGAATGACGACTGACGGCACCGCAGTGCGGGCGGGAGCTCACGGGCGGGCGATGAACTCCTCCAGCGCCTCGGGCTCGGCGGTCAGCGCGGCCACCACGTCCGCGTCCACGTCGGCCACGATGATCTCGCCCACCTCGTCGGCCACCGAGGCGAACAGGCCCTGGCGGTGCATGCTGGCCGTCTGGCTGCGGTTGTCGTCGGTGGGCGTGAGGTAGTGCACCGAGGTGACCTCGTAGCGCAGCATCAGGAACAGGTGCACCAGGGTCATGAGCCGCTTGCGCCGCATCGCCGGCTCCAGCGTGTTCTGGTCGCGCACCGACAGGATCGGCCGGTCCCGGCGGTCGCGCAGCACCGCGAAGACGATGTTGGCGAGCGGCCGGCCCGCGCCGTTGCCGGGCTGCCCCCCGCCGCCGGCGACCGTCAGTTCCAGGATCTCCGAGCCGGCCTTCCAGGGCCGCAGCCGCACCCGCGGCCGCACCCGCAGCCCGTGATGGCCGGCCCACTGCTCCAGCCACTCCTCCAGGGTGCGCGTGGGCACCTCGGTCTGCGCCAGGTGCTGGAACTGCGTCGAGCCCTTGCCCATCGCCCGGGTGGTGGCGGTGCGGCCCGAGCAGGCCATGAGCGCGGCGTCGGCCCGGGGACCGCCGACCAGCGTCTGCGGGGTGCGGTAGGGCGAGTCCACCAGGCGCAGGCGGCGCTGCAGCTTGGCGAGCGCCAGCATGCCCTCCTCGTTCAGGGAGGCGGCGAACTCCTCGCCGGCCATGCCGTCGATCTGGTGGCCGCCGTAGGTGATGAAGTTGAACACGAAGCCCAGCTCGCCAAGCTTCGTTGGGAATTCCCGCATCTCGGCATCGCTCATGCCGGTGGTGTCCCAGTTGAACGACGGCGACAGGTTGTAGGCCAGCATCTTGTCGGGGTGGGTGGCGTGGACAGCCTCGGCGAACTCCCGGGCGTCGCCCAGGTGGGCCGTCTTGGTCTCCATCCACAGCACGTCGGCGAACGGCGCCACCGCCAGCGACTTGGCGACGGCATAGGGAATGCCTCCCTGCACCTGGTAGTAGCCCTCGGGGGTGCGGGCCCCCTCGGCGTCCCAGTAGACGTCGATGCCCGCTTCGGCCGCCCGCTCCCGGGCGCATTCGAACCCGCTCCTGCGGGCGAAGTGCAGCCACTCGCCGGCGCCGATGCCCACGTCGGCGCCCTCGGCGGACCGGGAGGCGATGTGCTCGGCCACGGCGTCGGCGTAGGTGCAGAGCCCCGCGGCGGCCTGCCAGGCCTCCACGAAGGCGTCGGTGACCTCCTCGGCGACCCGCCCGGGTGCGGTGGGGCTGGCCGCCAGCGCCGCGGCGATGGCGTCGGCCACGCCGCTTGCCTCCAACCAGGTGTCGGCCTCGGTGTACTTCGCCTCCGGCAGGGCGTACAGCAGGTGACCGTTGGCGCCCTCCACCCCGGCGTCGGTGAGGCGCCGCAGCACCGCCAGGTACGCCGCCTTGTAGGAGGGCAGGTTGCGCCCCCTCACGCCCAGCACGAAGGGCTGGTCGCGCTCATCGGCGGCGCTGTCAAGCAGGGTGGCGGCCTCGGCGTCGGTGCGCGCCACGATGATGCCCTCCACGCCCATCACGTCCAGTTGGAATCGGGCCGCGTTGAGACGCCTGATCTGCTCGTCGCATCCCACCAGCACCTTGCCGCCCTGGTGACCGCACTTCTTCTGGCCCGGACGCTGGTCCTCGATGTGGTAGCCCGGCACGCCGACCTCCACGAAACGCCGGATGAGGTTCCGGACGTGCGGGTCGCCGCCGTGGCCCGTGTCGGCGTCGGCGATGATGAACGGCGAGTAGTCCACCTCGGGAGCCTCCGCCCGTTCGGCGGCACTCATCCGGGACCTGGCGAAGCTCTGGTTGCGGTCGGCGGTCAGCAGGGCGCGCACGATGCCGGCGGCCTCGTCGGGCACCGAGCTGAGCGGATAGCCGGCAAGGTCGGGGCCGGGATCCTCGTGCAGCGAACCCTTGGCCGACGTGGCCCAGCCGCCGAGGTAGATGCCCTCGATGCCGGCCCGCTTCATGGCGACGGCCTGACCCGGCGAGTACGGCCCGAAGGTGGTGATGCTGCGGCGCTCGGAGAAGAGCCGCCGCAGCAGGGTTCCGAACCGCTCGGCCGCAACCCGGGCGACGGTGTGGTCCTGGCTGATCGACCCCCGCTGCTGGACCACCTGGCGCGCCGAGTACAGGCGCCGCAGGCCGGCGAAGCGCGGCGACGCCATCCAGCGGCGGGTGGCCTCCACCTCGGCGTCGAACCGCTGCCGCGCGCCGTCGGGGTCACCGGCGCCGGCGACTCCCGGAACCTGCTGGGCGATGTCCGCCTCCGGGGCGGTCTCGCCGATGGTCTCTGGCGACAGGACACCCACTGGCCGACACCTCCTCAATCGGTCTCTGCGATCGTGGCTTCGCGAGACAGCGACTTCACGGTCCCGCACTTTATGAGACAAGTTTCCTCAACTTGGTGAGTCTGCGGCACTAACTCGTCTCTAGGGAGGATAACTTTGCTGCTAATTTCTATTTCAGAGAATTCCACGCTCAGTGTGGATTGCCTCCGGGTCCGCTCGCTGCTCCGGGCGCGGCCGACCCTCGCAGATCCCGGCGGCGGTGCCGGCCCGCGGGAGCGGCTGCAGTGGCCCCTAACGTGAGGGCATGGCAGAGAACCGACACGTCACCATCGGCCGCCTGCAGGTGGCGGCTGCGCTCGATGAATTCGTCCGCACCGAACTGGCGCCCGGCACCGGGGTCGAGCCCGACCGGTTCTGGGCCGCCCTGGAGATCCTGCTGGCCGACCTGGAGCCGCGTGCCCGGGCGCTGCTGGCGACCCGGGACGACCTGCAGGCGCAGATCGACCAGTGGCACACCGAGCGGCGCGGCCGACCCCACGACCCCGGCGAGTACGAGGCCTTTCTGCGGTCGATCGGCTACCTGGCACCCGAGCCGGAGACGGTGCGGGTGACGACCGCCAATGTCGACCCCGAGATCGCCGAAGTGGCGGGGCCCCAACTCGTCGTGCCCGTCGACAACGCCCGGTACGCCCTGAACGCCGCCAACGCCCGCTGGGGGAGCCTGTACGACGCCCTCTACGGCACCGACGTGATCCCCGAGGACGACGGCGCCACCCGCGACGGCCCGTACAACCCCGTCCGGGGCGACCAGGTGATCGCCCACGCCCGGGAGTTGCTGGATCGTCACGTCCCGCTGACGACCGGTTCGCACGCCGACGCCACCGCCTACCGGGTGGCCGATGGCTCCCTTGCGGTCGAACTGGCTGACGGGAGCAACGCCGGACTGGCGGCGGGTGCGGAGTTGGCCGGCTACACCGGCGAACCCGGCGACCCCGAGTCGGTGCTGCTGCGCCGCAACGGGCTCGGCATCGAGATCCTCATCGACCGCGACCATCCCGTCGGCGCCGTCGACCGCGCCGGCGTTGCGGACATCCACCTCGAGGCGGCCCTCACCACGATCATGGACCTCGAGGACTCCGTGGCGACCGTGGACGCCGCCGACAAGGTCCTGGCGTACGGCAACTGGCTGGGCCTCATGAGGAGCGACCTGTCGGCCACCTTCAGCAAGGGCGGCCGGGAGATGACCCGCGCGCTGCGGGCCGACTCCCCCTATTTGGACGCCGACGGCAACCCCATGACACTACGGCGCCGCAGTGTCATGCTGGTGCGCAACATCGGTCCGCACATCGAGACCGACGTGGTGCGCCTCGACGGCACCCCGACCATCGAGACGCTGCTCGACGCCGCCATCTGTGCCTGGTGCGCCATGCACGACCTGGCGGGCACCGGCCCGCACCGCAACAGCGCCTCCGGCTCCATCTACATCGTCAAACCGAAGATGCACGGGCCCGACGAGGTGGCCTTGGCGAGCGAGTTGTTCAGCCGCGTCGAGGACATCCTCGGCCTGGATCGCAACACCCTGAAGATGGGCATCATGGACGAGGAGCGCCGCACGTCGCTGAACCTCGCCGCCTGCATCGCCGCCGCCTCCGAGCGGGTGATGTTCATCAACACCGGCTTCCTGGACCGCACGGGCGACGACATCCACACCTCGATGGAGGCGGGGCCGATGATCCCCAAGGCGGAGATCAAGACGGCCACGTGGCTCACCACCTACGAGGACGTCAACGTCGACGTGGGCCTAGCGGCGGGCCTCGTGGGCCGCGGCCAGATCGGCAAGGGCATGTGGACCCGGCCCGACGACATGGCGGCCATGCTGGCCGAGAAGTCCGGCCATCCGCTCTCGGGCGCCTCCACCGCCTGGGTCCCGTCGCCGGTGGCCGCCACCTTGCACGCCCTGCACTACCTGGAGACCGACGTGGCCGCCCGCCAGCGCACCCTGGCCGAGCGTACCCCTGCCCGGGCGCTGGACATGCTGCAGTTCGCCACGCTCCCGCCGGGGCGAGAACTGACGCCCGCCGAGCTGGCGAGCGAGTTGGAGAACAACGCGCAGGGCATCCTGGGCTACGTCAGCCGCTGGGTCGGCCAGGGGGTCGGCTGCTCGAAGGTTCCTGACATCAACGACGTGGCGCTCATGGAGGACCGGGCCACGCTGCGGATCTCGTCCCAGCACATCGCCAACTGGCTGCACCACGGCCTGCTGAGCGCCGAGCAGGTGCATGCCACCATGGAGCGCATGGCCGCTGTGGTGGACGCCCAGAACGCCGACGACCCCGACTACCAGCCGATGTGCGCCGACCTGGCCGCCAGCATCCCCTACCAGGCCGCCGTGGCGCTGGTGATGGAGGGCCTCGACCAGCCCAACGGCTACACCGAGTTCATCCTCATCGAACAGCGCCGCCGCATGAAAGCAGCCCTGGCCGCCGGCTGAGCGGCACCGACCGGGACAGGAGCGCCGAGCGTCCGCCGGCAGCGGACGGAAGCGGGGAGCTGGCAGGCCACCACTGCGGGGCGCACAGCGACACTGCCCCGAGAATCACGGCGGATTAGTCGTGAGAATCACGGTAGTCAGGTGTTGTAATTCACGACAGATATCACATGAGTTTCACGGTAGACGTGATCTGAGTTTCACGGTAGAATCTGTGTGAGTTTCACGGGGGACGCTGATGACCGGACTGATCGAGCGCCGACTCAACGAGATCGTGCGGCAGCGAATGGCAGAGTCCCCGGTGGTGTTGCTGCAAGGGCCGCGCTCGGTCGGGAAGTCGACACTGCTCCGAGCGCTGGCGACACAACACGAACGTCCGGTGATCGATCTGGACGACCTCGCGGTTCGTGCGGCCGTGGCGAACGATCCCGCCTTGTTCACCTCCGGGCACGCGCCGGTGTTCATCGACGAGTACCAACACGTCCCCGACCTGCTGGCAGCGATCAAGGCCGAACTGAACCGCGACGGTTCGCCGGGCAGATTCGTCATCACCGGATCCACGCGCTTCGATTCGCTGCCTCTCGCCTCGCAATCCCTGACAGGTCGACTGCATCGCATCGAGATCCAACCGTTCTCCCAGGGTGAGATCGACTCCCGGCGCGAGCATCTGGTCGAGACGCTGCTCTCCGACCCCGCAGCCACATTGACGCCCGAGCCCTCCGCCACCACGCGCCCGCAGTACGCCACCCGTATCGCCCGAGGCGGGTTTCCAATGGCACTCACCCGCAGCGAGGCAGCACGCCACCGCTGGTTCGACGACTACGTGGCCCTGTGCCTGCAACGCGACCTGCTCGACTCGGGCCGCGTACGCCGCCCGAGTGCGCTCGCTCCCCTGCTCTTACGGCTCGCGGCCCAGACGGCGCAGGTCCTCAACGTGTCGCGGGCGGGCGCTGAGGAGAGTCTGCCCGCGAGCACCGCCTCCGACTACGTCGACCTACTCGAGAGCGTGTTCCTCGTGCGACTGCTGCCGGCCTGGGGTAAGACGCTGCGCGCCGCCACCGCAGCCCGCCCGAAGCTCCACCTAGTGGATTCCGGTTTGGCTGCCCGCTTGCTGCGTCTCACGCCCGACAGGCTCGGCGGACTGGACACCACCTCGTTGCAGCAATTCGGGCACCTGATCGAGACGTTCGTCGTCGGCGAAGTGCTCAAGCAGGCGTCGTGGATGGAGCACCGCCCGCACCTCGGGCACTGGCGCACGCATGACGGGGCTGAGGTCGACCTCGTCATCGAGGACGGGCTAACCGGCTCGGTCGTCGGCATCGAGATCAAGGCCGGGTCCAGGGTCCACCCGCGCGACCGGCGCGGTCTGCGGATGCTCCGCGACCGGCTCGGCAAGCGATTCACCGTGGGCACCGTCCTCTACACGGGCAGCCACTGCATCCGCTTCGCCGACGACGAGCGCATCATCGCACTGCCGATCGACCGCCTCTGGACCGACACCGCCCCGGGCGACTGAGCCGACCGAGCCGGAGAACCCGACGGTTGCACCGAGTTCACGTTCGCCAAGCGGCACCGCAGGATTACAGTCGCCCTGGCCCCCGGCTGGGCACCGCCCGCGTCCGGGTCGAACCGCAGGCCGTGCCATGCCTGCCGGCTCCCGCTCACTCGGATCGGGGCGTGTTGCCTCGCCGCTGTTCGCGTACCCAGCCGGCAGGATCGTCGTCCCATTCGTGCCCCGTGTCAGGCAACGCACCGAGCGCGGAGGTGATGTCGTCCCAGCGCCTGTCGCTCTTGATCTCTGGGCGTGTCGGATGGTCGCGGGGCTCCCCGTCGGCGAGGACTCGGCGGACGTCTTCGATGGCCTCGGGGAGGTCGTCCACCTGCACCTCGTGGGCGCTGTCGGGGCCTAGGAAGACGAACACGCAGCGCGAGACCGCCCGGCCGGTGGCCTCTTCCACCATGAGCGCGTAGGCGGCGATCTGCAGCCGGTAGCCGGGCTCGTCGCGCAGATCGGGGGGCTCGTCGGAGTCGTGGGTCTTGTAGTCGACAATCACGAAGGAGCCGTCGGGCGTCTCGTACAGCAGGTCGATGAACCCCTCTAGGAGGCGGCCCTCTACCTCCGCGGCGGCGTACAACTCGCGCCAGTGGCGTGATCGGGCGGCCTCCCCGACCACCTCGGAACTCAGGGCGCTTCGTACCCGTTGCTCCACGTCAACAGCACGGGAGGAGATGCCCTCGGCACCAGCCTGGTGCCGGGCAGTCCGTCGCAGTTCGGCGTTCCAACGATCCTGCGGCCGGACGGCGGGGTCACTGCCACGGGGACCGCCCTCATCGGGGTCGAACTCAACGGTCTGCAGCGCGCCATGGACCGCCCGCCCAAAGGCGGTGCCGTAGCGACCCGTCCGCCACACCGGACGTTCTCCGCCATCAGGAGTGCCGTCCTTGTCCAGCCCCGCGCGTTGCGCGTCCAACTCGGCTCCGCCGTCGGGCGCGGCTCCGCCGTCCAAGCGGTCGATTTCCGATGCCGCCAGGGTCAACGGGCGCCCGGCCTCGCGCAGGGCGGTGTCCCGTTCGATCCGCCAGCCGTCCAGCGAGCGCGGAGACGAAGACCGCGGAGGCGGCGCCTGGCGCCGCTCGATCCCGAGACCGGCAGCAGGAAGCGCGGCCGCGTTCTCGACCACCATCTCGGCGAGGGACGGATCGGCCTTGGACGACTCGGACCTGCTGAGGCGATGAACCGACACGACGAGGTGGTCCCGGGCGCGGGTAAGGGCGACGTACAGCAGGCGGATCCGCTCGGCGTGCGCCATCAGCTTCTCGCCCGCCTCGTGCTCTACGTAGGTAGCCGTCGACAGCTTCTTGGTGAGCCTGACTCCGTAACCCCCGTCGGACGGCCAGACCACCCCGACCCGGGACTGAGGTGACGCAACGTTGGTTCCCGAGAGGATGACGATGGGGAACTCCCTGCCCTTCGCCCCGTGGATCGTCGTGATCCGGACCGCATCGTCGTCGGTCTCGGAAAGAACGTCCTCGGGCTCTCGGTCCAGCCTGCTGATCTTCCGGTCCACCCAGGCCACGAAACCCCGCAGGCCGCCGGCGGTCCTGCCCGAGAGGCGTGCCTGTTCGCTCTCGCCGAACAACCGGGCCTGCTCAATCACCAGTCGGAGGCTCCGCGACACGTCACGGGCGCGGCGCGGGCCGAAGTAGCCCAACTCCATCAGGCGCCGCTCGCGCACGATCTCCCGGATGGCTTCACTCGAGCTCAGCCAGCGGCAACGAGTGTGCATCCCGCTCAGCCATTCCATCGCCTCGCCGACCGGATGGGCCGTCGGCAGCCCCGCAGGCAGGGGACTCAGGTAGTCCCAACGACCGCCGTGGGCGACCTTGAACCTACAAAGGTCGTCGTCGCCGCAGCCGAAGGCCGGCGACCGCAGGGCGTTGACCAGCGCTGCCTCGTCGGTCGGATCGGCCAGAGCCCGGACGACGGCCATCAGGTCCCTGATCTCTCGGGAGGCCCAGACGAGCGAGCCGGCCTCGATCCGGTAGGGAATCTCGGCGTCACTGAGGGCCTGCTCCAGTTGCGGCAGCGAGGTGCGGGTGGGCAACAGCACGCAGACGTCCTCGAAACGGGCCGGTCGCCAGCCGCCGTCGCCGTCGTCCACGGACCAGCGCCGGTTGACGGCGGTCAGGATGGCATCGGCCACCTCGGCCCCCTCGATCTCCCGCATCTCGCCGGTCGTGACCGACTGAGCGGGATGCTCCTCGGCCCCGAGCACGATCACCGGGGGTCCCTCGGAAGGATCGGCCCGGACCGGCGTCAGCGGCTTGTAGTCGGGCTGGATGTCGAGGCCGTTCCAACCCTTCGTCACCATGAACCCGTCGAACAGTTCGTTGATCCAACCCAGCACGGGCCGCACAGACCGGAAGTTCCGCGTGAGCGACACCCGCTCGTAGGAAGCGGTCTGCTGGACCTGCATGAACAGGGCCACATCGGCCCTGCGGAACCGGTAGATCGACTGCTTGGCGTCGCCCACGAAAAACAAGTGGCCGCGCCCAGTCTCCGATCCGGTCCGCACGGAGCCGTCCGCCGGCCCCGCGGTGGCGATCAGTTCGGCGATGTCCATCTGGATCGGGTCGGTGTCCTGGAACTCGTCAAGGAGCAGTCTCCGGTAGCGGGCTGCCAGCGCGGCCCGCACACCGGCGCCGTGCTCGGGATCGCGTAGCAGGCGCCGCGCCAGCACCAGCAGGTCGTGGAACTCCAGCACGCCTCTCCGCCTGCGGTCCTCGGCGGCCTTCACGACGGCACCGGCCAGGATCCTGGAGAGGTGTTCGACCACCGCGGTGACCACCCGCGCCTTGGCGTGATCGACCGAATCCCCGAGCTTGACCACCGCCTCCCGCACATCCCCCAGCGAGGGTGAGTCGGGCCAGCTGGCGCTCCGGCCGACGTTGCCGACCTTGAAGCTCGGCTGCGGCCCGAACAGCAAGCGGATGAAGTCGTACCCGTCGGGGGCTGCCTCCCCCAAGCGGCCGCCCACCTCGCCGATGCGCCGGAGTCGCTCGCACATCGCGTCGTCGTCGTTCCGGCAGTATTCCGCCAGGCGGGCCGCCCCCCGATACTCGACAACGAGGTGCCTGAGATCCGGCAGGGCCAACGGCGCATCGTCGAGGACTCTCTCCTCCACCAAGTCCCAGTTGGCCTCGAAGGCCTCTGTCAGGTCGCGGAGCGCGGATGCCTTGATACCGAGACTCCTGGAGATCACAACCGTCTTCCAATGGTCGGGACCATCCAGCAGGCTGTCGCGGATCTCATCCCAGCGGTCCTCGAACTCCTCCACCGGGCTGACCTCCACGCGGGGGGGCAGCCCGGCCTCGATGGCGTGCAGGGAGAGGATGCGCAGGGCGAAGCCGTGCAGCGTCGTGACGGCCGCCCCATCCAGTTGCTCCAAGGCCGCGCGGTAGTGCTGCGCCTTGTCGCCGTCGTTGGCTGTCTCCGCGGCGCTGAGCCGGTCCTGCACGACCCGGCGTATGCGATTGCGCAACTCCGAGGCGGCCTTGTCGGTGAAAGTGATAGCGGCGATGTTCTCCATCTCTGTGCCGTCGTCCAGCAGCGACAGCACCCGCTGCACCAGAGACGTGGTCTTGCCCGATCCGGCGCCCGCCTCGACGAACATCGTCTCGACCAGGTTCCCGCTGACGGCATCCCGGGCGGCCTCGTCGCGCGCCACGTCGTCCAGCGTGGTCATGCCTCGGCCCCAGCGTCGTCGTTGGGCTCGGCTAGGTCTCGATACGGCCCCAACTCGGGGCGGCCGCGCTTGCGCTCCCACTCGCGGCGCCGGTCGTTCGTCCCGAGCCGGTCGGCGTTGCAGTAGTCGCACCATGTGCTGTACCGACCGTCCCCCGGTTCAGGGCGGTCGCAGAACACGCCGGTCTCGATGCCCCCGACGATCGTCGCGACCACCTCGTCGAATCGGCGCTGCACGGCCTCGGTCACCTGGAATCCCCGAACCTCTGAGCCGTCGTCAGCCGAGACGAACCAGTAGTAGGCGTTCACCGGGCCGCGACCGCGGTGCTGGGTCGCCTGCGCGGCTCGGCCGTAGACGGGTAGCTGAAGCAGGGTGCCCCGTTGAACGAAGTCGACCTCTACGTCCTCGGGATGATTGTGAGCCGCGCCGGAGCCCTTGGGGAGCTTCCGGATATCCGCAGTGACCTTTCCGGTCTTGTAATCCACCACGATCAAGCCGCCCCGCGACGTGCGATCCACCCGGTCGATCCGGCCGCGGAGCAGGACCTCTTCGCCGCTGGCTAGCCGGACCGGCAGCGGGCCGGCCTCGTCTGTCGGCATGCCGAAGGAGAACTCACCGGCGATCGGCGTGGCGCCGAGTTCTTTGCGACGCCGGTCGTCGTCGTCCAAGAAACGGCGCAGGTCGACCAGGATCTGATTCCGGTCGTGGAACCAGTAAGCCGGCTTGCCGGTCACCCCCTGAGCCTCGGCCTGCCGGCACTGCTCGGCGGCGATCGCCATCAACCGGTCTCGCTGTGCGGGGCTCCAAGGCACCTGGGGCGAGGGTACGGCGCCGTCGCCTAGCTCTCCCACCAGGAACCGCTCAAGGATGCGGTGAACCAGGGCCCCCTTCTCCACCGCGGATATCTCCAGCAGCTGCTCGGCCTGCTCCTGCGGCTCGACGTGCAGGATGTGGCGGAGGAAGTAGCGGAGCGGGCACTTCGCCCAAGTCTCCAGCGAGGTCGCCGAGACCGCTGCGGCGGGCGGCGAGGAGGATGGAACGCCAGCCAGGTTCCCGTCGAAGCGGGTGAACTCCTCCGAGGCCCGGGCCCGACTCAACTCCGCGCCTCGGGCCAGGACGGGGTCGTCGGCAAGCAGCGGGTGATTCGGCAGTTCGCCGGCGCGCCCACCGCAGAGATCGAGATCTTGAAGGCGGAACTCCTGTGCGGTCGCCGGGAACTCGGTTCCGGCGGTACCGCCCGCGAACGAGGGAACGAACTCCAGCCAATCCGCCGCCAGAGACTGCAACTCGCCGGAGGCGACCGGGCGACCCGCCGACTCGCCAGCAGCGTCCAGCCACCAGCGGGATGGATGCCGTTCGGCTCCGCTGCCCATGTCCCCCCTAGCGAAGACGAGCACAGCGGTCTCGGCGGAGGCCAATGTCGCCAGCAGGTCGAGGTGCTGCTGCTCCTGCCGATCCGGGCGCAAGGCAAGTTCGCCTCCTGTTGACTCGCGTTCACGATCCGGGATCAGAGGATCGTCCAGTGGCTGGTTCGGGAAGACGCCCTCGGCCAGACCCAGGATGATCACCATGTCCAGATCCATTCCCAGCGAGTAGCCGATCGGGCCTGTCAGCACCCCTCGCCCGACCCGTCCGATGCGGCCCGCGGCCGCGCTCAACTCCTGCGCGACGGTGGACCGGAAGACACCCGCGCTCGGTCGGGAGTCGATCTCGTCAAGAGCGGGCAGGTGGTTGAGCACGTCCAGCACGGCGTCGGCCGCATCCTGCTCGACCTGCGGCCAATCCTCCCTGGACCGCTCGTCGCCGATGTAGGTCTCGATCAGCTTGCGAGCCCAGTCGCAGAAGTGCTGCCAGGACGCCCGGGAATCTTCAGGGAGCAGGTCTGCGACGAGCGCCGCGACGAATGCCGCCAACTCATCGGCGTCGTCGGCCTCCCGTTCGAGGCGCTCGGCCCGCCACTCGAGCCCCTCCGGGTCGGCTCGCTGAGCTTCGGCCGCCTCTCGCTGCTCGGACGCGAACCGCCCCAACCGCTCGCTCCACTGCTCGGCGCCTCGAACGACGCCGGCCCGGCGCGCGACACGCTCCCAGGCGGCGACGCTGCGAGCACCCCCGGCGGTCCCGCCTGCCGAGACCGCGGCCAAGAGCCCGAACACGTCGCTGCGCCGGAACCCGCGGCCGTTGAGGTCGAGCAGACTCAGCAGACCCCGCCCGACCACCGATCCGGCCGCGCTGTGGCTACTGGGACCGTTGAACTCGACGCCGGCCGAACGCAGATGCTCCTGCACGAGACCGGCGTAAGGCTGCCGGGAGCCGTAGAGGATGGCCATTCGGGCCAGGGGAATCCCGCCGCGGGCCGCGTTCACGACTCGCCGGACCGCGGCACGGACCTCCTCGTCCGCATCGCTGGCACTGACCAACCGACTGCCCGAGGCCGCCGTCGGCGAGACTCGCGGCGGCGACGGGGCGCCCATTCGCCGAAGCGACCCCCGCACGACCTCATCGGCCCGGTCATCCCCGCTCAGCCCCGCGATGACCGACAGTTCGGCGACGCTGGCGAGGCCGGCAAGCAGACGGCCCTGGGAGTTGGTGATGCGCTGCGGCAGGTAGACGACCACCGGACCGAGGTCGGCGGCCGAGCGCGCCCCCGCCCCCGTCGCCAGGGCTTCGACGGCGGCGTCGATGAGGTCGAACTCGTCGATCCAGCGGCGACGCAGGAGTTCTCGCGCCCGGCGGTGAATTCTGACCACCTCGCTCGCCCTGCGGCTCTGCTCGGCCAGCACCTCGAGGGCCGCCTCCGACAAGTCTCTCAACTCGCCGTACGACCGCACCAACGCCTGCTCGGTAGCGGGATGACGGGACACCGCCCGAAAGATCCCCGGTTCGGCGTCCAGCACCTCCCGGACCGCCGCGGCCAGCACGGGTCCGGACATGGGCCGCCCGCCGTCCTCTGTGAGCCGCCAGCGAGCCAGCCGCCCCGCCACGTCGAGGAGCTTCAGGAAGTCCACCGAGATGAGGCTCCCCTGCCGGGCACCCAACGCTCGGCGAGCACCGATGCCAGCAATGTTGGTCGGCACAATGACGGTGACCATCCTCAGCGGGTCGCCGCCCTTCAGCTCCGCGATGCGTTCACCCAGCAGGGCGGTCGCCGGTGGCCCGTAGGGCGTCGACAGGACGTGGATACTCATGCGCCCTCAAGAATGCCGTGCCGCGGCGCCGGTCCGAGAGCGCTCGCCGGGGGCCGCCCGCCGCTGCCCCGACACCCGGCACCGAAGTCCTGTCAACCTCGCCGTGGCGTTCACGCCCGCAACTGTAGGGACCCCCTGCGACAGCCCCGGTATGCGCTGGCAGGACTGGTCTGGTCTCTCCCGCCAAGGGCTTCGTGCACCCGCTCGATGGCTCAGGTCGAGTTCCCTCGGCCGGCGCGAGGCACGCTAGTTCAGGACCTCGATGAGACAGCGGGATCCCGGTGCCCCGGCGAGTCGCCGGTCGGTGGTCAGCAGCGGTGCGCCGACCATCTCGGCTACGGCCACGTAGGCGGCGTCGTAGGGCGTCAGGTTGTCGCGCAGTTCCCAGCAGCGCTCCAGCAGCGGAGCATGAGCCACACGAGTGACGTCCAACTCCGCAAGATGGCGGACGCTCGCGGCGGCCAGCGATGGCGGGAAGTCGCTGTGGTGGACCAGCCGCCTGAGCACGGACACCACCTCGAGGTCGACCAACTGCGGGGCCAGCATCTGCTCGTTTCCGACGCGGAGCGCAACGTCGCGCGCCGCCGCCTCCGCGCCCGCCACGAGCGTGAACACGACGCCGGCATCGACGACGATCAACGCGACTCGCGGTCGTCCCGGATCAGCGCGACGATCTCTTCGGAGTCGAGGTCGCGGTGCGCCGGGTGGTGCAGAGAATCGATCCGCCGCCGGGCCAGGAGTTCGACGATCGTCGTCCGCCGCGCCTCGCGTGCAAGCACATCGAGCATGAACCGCTGCAGCGACTGGCCGGCGTCGGCCGCCCGAGTGCGCAGAACCCGATGGACATCCTCGGGCACGTCTTTCACCTGAATCGTGGGCACAACGCAACTATAACGCCATACTAGCGCCAATGGCGCTACTTCAACGCCAAAAGCTGCTCGAGAGAGCTTCTCCGGACTCGCCGTCTGCGATCCGCTCGACGGCGGGTTCCGGGTGTATGGGCTCGGGTCGCCCGCCCGCAGGCCAGTCCTCCACGGTCAGTTCCTCCATCGGCAAGACCGCCGTGTTGGCGGTGGCCAGACTCGCGTTGACGCCCACAGCAGCCGACGCGATCAGGCAGCCCGACTGATGCAGCGTGACGCCTTGCCGGGCGAACTCCCGTCGCCAGTCCCCTGCCCGGACTCCCTCTGCCACACCGAGCGGCGCAAGCCGGAGTCCTCGGAACAGTCGGCGGGCCACCAGCTCCTCGCTGGACCGCAGACCCCGCCAGATCTCCTCCGCAGAGATGACGCACACCCACGGCTCGATCCCCGCCCGACGGAGTCCGGCGGCGCCCGCCGCGGCGCTACCGCCTCGCTGCGCGTCGATGAGTACCGTCGAGTCCAGAACCAGCCGCGCCATGGCCGCTGGTCGGCGCTCAGCCCGATCGGCGACGACGCCCCGCCGCTGCTCGCGCACCCAGGCAGCAGGGTCGTCGCCCCATTCGTGCCCGGTGTCCGCCAGCGTCCCGAGAGCAGACGTGATGTCCTCCCAACTCCTGTCGTCCTCGATCTCACGACGAACCAGGTCGGTGATGAAGGCGCTCCGCCGCCGGGGCCAACGCGCCGGTCGACTTCGGCGACCAACTCGTTATCAAGAGCTATGTGTAGACGCATGTACCTTGTACAGCACACAAGCGCTCTCGAGGCGCGGGAGCGGAGGGCGAGTTCGCGCAGCAAGCGATCTGCCGGACTCCAGATTGTGTCGTCCAGAGCGCCGTGGTGCCCGACAGTGAGCTAGATCTGCTCGAAAAAGTCCGCCACCACCCTCGACTCCTCGATGGTCCGGGTCGTCACACCCAGGTCGTACTGCTTCAATAGATCGCAGAGTTCCTCGCCATCGACGAGGTCGACGGGCGGAGCACCGTCACGGTTGGCCTCCTCCTTGGCACTCGAGGTGAACGTCCCGGTGGTGATCAGCAGACCCTTATCCCCACGTCCGGCAAGAGCACCCCGGAAGTCGCGCACCTCCTTCGGGGGCACGGCTCCCTGGTACCGCTTGCATTGGAAGTACGTAGGGAACGAGACGAGCGAGACGCGGTAGACACCCACGCCGTCGATGCCCCCATCGCCGGAGCGCCCCAAGACCTTGACATTTCGGAAGCCAGCCTCGCGGAGCAATCTTTGCGTCAGCCGTTCGAAGGCATCGGGTGCCATGCCCTTCAGTTGGCCGAGGAGTTCGTCTTTCCAGCTTCCGACGGGGTCAACTCGTTCCGCAGAGTCGGTGCCATCGGCCTCGATACCGGGCTGCGATTCTCCTCTCCCTCCCGGCGCGTCGCGCTGCTTCCGCAAATCTGTCACGTATGCCCGGTACGCGTTGTACACATCATCGACCTGTTGTTCCGCGAATCCCGCTCCCTGCTCGGTCAGGGACCAGACCCCGCGCGAGGAGTTGGCGACGATGCCGGAGCGTTTCAGCATCGTGCGAACCCATGCGAGTCGGTAGTCGAGTTCGGACTGCGAACTACCCGTGTGGGGTTGCGCCTGCTGTTCCTCGGTTAGGTCCGCGATATCCACCACCTCGTCGGAGATCTCCGCGATGTGCCCGGAGCCGCCCAGTTGGCGGAGTGCCTTGACGGTGGGCCAGATCAGTTCGCGCTGCGTGGGAACGGACTGCTGCATCACCGAGCCACCTGCCATTTCCTTGCGAATCGCCGCCGCGCAGAGTATCTGAGGCCAGCATGGCTGGCGAACTCCCCTCGCCAGCGTAGCCATTGGCCAGAGTCCGGCGAACCTGGGCAACGGCACCCCTAAGATCGTCTACCGGCACCTCGTGGGCGCTGTCGGGGCCTAGGAAAACGAAGACGGAGCGCGAGACCGCCCGGTCGGTGGCCTATTCCGCCATGAGCGCGCAAGCGGCGATCCGCAGCCGGTAGCCGGGCTTGTAGCGCAGGTCGGGGGCCCGTCGGAGTCATGGGTCTTGTAGACGACCACGACGAAGGAGCTGTCGGGGTTTCGTAAAGCAGGGGGATTCGCTCGGCGTGCGGCATCAGCATCTCGCCAGCCTCGTGTGGTGGGTGGGTAACCGTCGAGAGCTTCTTGGTGGGCCTGACTCCGTTCTCTCGATCCGGCCCGCTATGGGGCACCCATCCGCCGAAGCGACCTCCGCACGGCATTAGCGGCCCAGTCCTCCCCGCCGAGCTCTGCAATGGCCGACAGTTCGGCGACGTCGGCGGGGCCAGCCAGCAGACGCCCCGGCCACTGGTGATGCGCCGGGGCAGGTAGACGATCACCTGGCCGAGGTCGGGGGCGAGCGCACCCCCGCCGCCGCGACACCGGCCCCGAAGTCCCGTCAACCTCGCCGTGGCGTTCACGCCCGCAACTGTAGAGACCCCCTCCGACAGCCCCCGCAGCCCCCGCGGTCAGAACCGCTCGGTGTAGGCGGCGCAGAGCCGCTGAACGAACGCGTCGTAGTGGAGAGGATCCCCGACCGCCGGCGCAGGCGGGTCCAGGACGTAGTCGGTCTCCGGCAGGTTCGTGTTGTCCATGCGCACGACGAGGACCGCTGCCGCGTCCAAGCCGTGGTTGCTCGGGCCGGCGCGCAAGCTGATGTTGCGCATCTCGCGGATGCAATGCTCGGCCAATCCGAGCGGGTCCTTGTGCGCCGTCACGTCCCCCTTCAGAGGGGACTTGAAGGTCGGGGCGGCGTTGATGACCATCAACGCCCCGGCAATCGATCCACTGGCGTAGCGATGCACATGGTCGTGATGCGCCTCGAAGTCTCTCTTCCGATTCTTCACCGCCTTGCGGTGTTCGGTCATCACGCTCTTCAACTCCACCGCCAAGTGGACGGTCGCCGGATACGCCCGTCGAATCAGCGAGCGCTCCGGCGGCTCCGTGCCCGGCGGCGGTGCTCCGAGCACGAGGTCGACGTTCCATTGGGACTGCCCGTAGATCAGATCGAAGTTCAGGGCGTAGACAAGGCGCCCGTCCGCCGCCTGCTCCGCGATCCTGGGGCAGTTCTCGATGAGGTCTGCAACGATCGCCTCGCTCAGAGCGTTGGAGTGCTTGTTCGACCTCGGGTGGTACCCCGCTGTCCGGAGGTGCTCGACGAAGGCTCGCGGTGCCACCATGGGTTGGCCAGCAGAGCTACCCGGACTCGCCGTCTGCGATCCGCTCGACGGCGGGTTCCGGGCTCAGATTGGCTCGGCGCAGCCGGCGCTCGGCTAGGTCAAGGTACGACTCCTCGACGTCGTAGCCAACGGAGTCGCGCCCCGCCTTCGCCGCCGCCAGGCACGTCGTGCCCGAGCCGACGAACGGGTCCAGCACGGTGTCGCCGACGAAGGAGAACATCCGGATCAGACGGTTGGGCAGCTCCAGGGGGAACGGTGCCGGGTGGCCCGGCGAGGAAGCGCCGCCGAAGTCGTCCCACACAGCCCGGTACCAGGCGTGATAGTCCTCCTTCGCGATACGCGACTGTTCGCGCTGACGCATCGTGGGCTTGCGGTAGGCACCCGGTTTGCGCAGCAGCAGTATGTACTCGATCTCGCTCTTGATGATCCCGTTGGGCTCGTAGGGCTTGCCGAGGAAGTAGGTGTCGCCGGCGATCTCCGTGGTGAGGTTCGTGCGCTTGTGCCAGAAGATCGGCGTCAACGCGTCGAACCCGCACTCCTGCGCGTGGATGAGGATGTTGGCGTGCAGCGGCAAGACGCGGTGCCGCCCGTGGCGGCGGCGCGACAGGGTCACGTCGCCGACGTTGACGCAGAGACGCCCGCCGGGCACGAGGACCCGGAAGCACTCATCCCAAGCGCGGGCCAACTCCTTGCCGAACAACTCGAAGTCGAGAACGTCGCCCAACTGGTCGGGATGGTCGGGGTACTTCTTCAGGGTCCAGTACGGCGGGGACGTGACGACTAGCGCCACCGAGTCGTCGGTGACCTCGGCCATCCGGCGCGCGTCGCCGAGAACCAGACGATGCCTCGTCCCCGACTGCTCGTATTCCTGTTCCACATCGTTCACGAGTTGCAACTGCTCCATGCCGCCTCACTACACGTTTGTAACTTAGCCTGCGGTCCTGTACGAACGCAGAATGCCGAGGGACTGTGACACAGCGCGCACCTGCCGACGGCAGTTCGACGGGCACGATCCCGGAGTCAGCCCGAATCCGACTCATGGCTCAGCTCGGCTGCGCCGTACGATTCGTGCGCCGAGGCCAGAACTCGGCGCGTCGAGTCCTCCCGGCTCGACCGCCAAGCTCGTGAGGTGAGTGGCGATGCGCCGCGCACGTTGTTATGCGGCAACGCTGAACGGACTCTCCGATGACGGCTCACGACGCTGACGCCGTGATCATCGGCGCCGGGGTGATCGGCGCCGGTGTTGCGTTCGCGTTGGCTCGGCGGGGTCTGGCGACGGTGAGCGTGGAGCGGCTGCCGGGCGCCGGCCAGGGATCCACCAGCTCCTCCAGCGCCGTCGTTCGCTTCAACTACTCCACCCGGGCCGGGGTGGCCATGGCCGTCGAGGGGTTGGGCTACTGGTTGCGGTGGCGGGAGCACGTCGCCGCGCCCACCGGGGCACCGGTGCCGGAGTTCGTGCAGTGCGGGATGCTGGTGTTCAAGGCCCCGGGTGCCAACCACGAGCGGGCGGTCGAGCACTTCGACGCCCTCAGTGTGCCGTACCAGGATTTGGACCGGCGCGAACTGGAACGCCGGTTCCCGTACCTCGACGCCCGCAAGTTCGGCCCGCCCGCCCGGATGGACGACGAGCGCTTCTGGGCGGATCCGGACGAGCACATCGACGGCGCCATCTGGATGCCCGAGGGCGGATACGTGACCGATCCCATGCTGGCGGCCCGCAACCTGGCGGACGCGGCGGCGTCGCTCGGCGCGGCGTTCCTCTACGGGAGGACCGTCGTCGGCGTGCTGCGGGAGGACGACCGGGTGGCGGGCGTGGCGCTCGACGACGGCACCGAGCTGCGCGCCCCCGTCGTCGTGAACGTGGCAGGCCCGCACTCGTCCCACATCAACCGCATGGCGGGCCTGGAGGGCGCCGCCGCGATCTCCACCCGCCCGATGCGCCGCGAGGTCTACGTGGTGCCCGGACCCGAGGCGCTGGACTTCGACGACGCCGGCTGCGTCATGGGCGACCTCGACTGCGGCTTCTACCTGCGCCCCGAGCGCCCTGACAACATCCTGATCGGCAGCGTCGAGGCGGCCTGCGACGAACTCGGATGGGTGGAGGATCCCGACGCCGCCTCGCTGACCCTCACCCGCAGCGAGTTCGAGACCCACGTGCTGCGGGGCGCCCGGCGCATCAGGAACCTCCGCCTACCGCACGAGCAGCGGGGCGTCGTCGGCGTCTACGACGTCACCGAGGACTGGCTGCCGATCTACGACCGCACCGACCTGGACGGCTTCTACGTGGCGATCGGCACCAGCGGCAACCAGTTCAAGAACGCCGCCATCGCCGCCCACTGCATGGCCGAGCTGATCCTGGCGGTCGAGGCCGGCCACGACCACGACGCCGACCCCCTGGTGGTCGAGGGCCCCCACCGCGGTCTGCCCATCGACCTGGGCACCTTCAGCCGCAACCGCCCCCTCGACGCCACCGCCCCGGTCAACGTCCTGGGATAGGTGGCCTCCGACCGAGACCGGCACCGGTTCCGCGGCCAACCACAGAGCACCGGCCGGAGCCCACGTACCACCGACACAATCACCGCCGGCGCGGGACCGTCCGGCACGCCCCTCGTGCGGGCCATCCACCGGCCGCGCACCCGCTACACGGGCGTCGACCCCGCTCTCCCCCACCACGATGACGCGCTGGACGTCCTGGAGCTGATGACTCAGACCGCTCGATATCAATACATTGGATTGGTCGGTATTATTACATCAGAATTGTCTAAATCGATGCATTCGAGTCGTCGGAAACGATACACTGGAGCCGGAGAGGGACGAACGGATGCTGCTGACCCCGGACGGATACCGACCACGGACCACCGAAGGCAACGTCGAGGCCTGCCTGCAGGCCACTCCGGCGGTCCTCATCGAAGGCCCCCGCGGCTGCGGCAAGACCTGGCTGGGTCGGCGTTTCGCCCGCTCGCAAGCCCAACTCGACGATCCCGACACACGACAGGTCTCCGAGATCAATCCCCGCGGAGTCCTCGAAGGCACGACACCGCGCCTTCTGGACGAGTGGCAGTCGGCACCGCACATCTGGAACACCATGCGACATGTGTGCGACGAACGTGGGCGGATGGGGCAGTTCCTGCTCACCGGATCGGCCCGCCCGCCCGACGAGGAGACCCGCCACTCCGGTGCCGGCCGCGTCAGCCGCGTTCGCCTGCGGCCGATGTCGCTGTACGAATCCGGCGACTCAGCCGGTCGGGTATCAGTGGCGGCGCTGCTCGACGGCGCCGAGGTGGGCTTCGCACGTTCTGGACGCGATCTCGACGACATCGTGACGCTCGCCTGCCGGGGCGGCTGGCCACCGGTCGTCGGACTCGCCCCGGACGCGGCGCAACGCTACATGCGGAGCTATCTCACAGAGGTCGTGCGTACCGACGTGCCGAGGCTCGATGGCCGCAGACGAGATCCGGGGGGCGTGTCGCGCCTGCTGGCGTCGCTAGGCCGCAATGCCGGAACGGGCATCTCGAAGAGGAGTCTCGGGCGCGACATCGATCCCGAGCACCCCATGGACGGGAGAACCGTCGGCGCCTACCTCGACGCCCTTCAGCGTCTGTTCGTCGTCGAGGAATCCCCGGCGTGGACGCCGCACCTGCGGAGCAGGACCCCGCAGCGCAGGCCGGTGAAGCGCTATCTGGCCGACCCGGCGCTCATGGTCGCCGCCCTCGAGGCCGGCCCCGCCCGCTTCGCCGGGGACACCCGGTCCCTGGGGATGCTCTTCGAAACGCTGGTGGTGCGCGACCTGCGGATCTACGCCGAAGCGTGCGGGTGTCGCCCGATCTCCTACTACAGGGACGACAGCGGCCTGGAGGTCGATGCCGTGCTGCGACGCCGCGACGGAGCCTGGATCGCCGTCGAAGTCAAGCTCGGCGGCGAGACACTCGTCGAAGCAGGCGCGGAGGCGTTGCTGAAGCTGCGGGAGCGGATCGACGACCGCCGGATCGGAGAGCCGTCTCGGTTGGTCGTCGTCACGGCAGTCGGCTACGCCTACGACCGCCCCGACGGCGTCTCCGTGGTCCCGATCACCGACCTCGCCCCATGAGGCGCCACCTACGCGGCAACTCCCGAGAATTGGCGGCTCGGCCAGTACGCCGGGCTGGAACAGACCGGAATATGCACGACCACGCCGCGATGTGGCCGTCTGCCTATGTCGGAAGGTCGAAGTAGCCGAGCGCAGGATCGCCGATTGGTGGCTCTTCGGATTTGAGCGGGGAGCGGTTCCGCCGCGGGGGCGGGCGGTCGCCCGGCGCGCTCAGGCGGTCGGGGGGCCGAGCCGGCGGCGTTGGGCCGCGAGTTCCGCCTCGGCTGCTGCGGCTCGGCGCTCGGCGGCGCGCCGGGCGGCGGTCTCGCTGTCGGCTCGGTGTTCGGCGGCGCGCCGGGCGGCGGTCTCGCTGTCGGCTCGGTGTTCGGCGGTTCGGTGGGCGTCGTGGAGGTCGTCGGCGTCGAGGAGCCACGCCTGCGCGG